>JAEWEI010000183.1 GCA_023389545.1 Actinomycetes bacterium
CGCGACGGAGTTCCACGGCTGTGCCCGTCCCGCGAGCCGCGGCGGCCCGAGAACCCGATGATGACGCAGGTCTCGGTGGGGTCTCCGGGGTCCGCGCCCTCCGTTCGGCGCGGCCCGCGGGCAAGCCGGAGCGGTGGGCGTGCGCGGCCCCGCGCGTGGCCGCGGACGACGAGGCCCGACGCTCCGCAAGGGGGGCAGGGGAGCGCCGGGCGAGGGCCACGGTACCGCCCGGGACGTGCGCGCCGCAGGGGCCGTGCACAGCGTCCGCCTGTGAGTTCCATGTGGCGCACGGGCCGAGCGTCGCGCAGGATGGGTCGGCATCTTGACCCACATCTTCAGGAGACACCCATGAGTGGACCGGACCTCTCGATCGCCCCGGCGGCTCCCCGAGCCGACGCCTCGGCGCACGACGCGTCGCCGATCTACGACGCGCTGGTGGGCGAGCTCGGCGACCCCACGGCGACGGCTCCCGCGGCCAAGAGCAGCAAGCAGGCACGAGGCTCGCGCGGGAAGTGACGCCCGGCAGCGACGCCTGCGGGCGCCGCTGGGAATAATCCGTGGACGACGTCCGCTGAGGACTCCAGACTGGTGCTCCCGGTCTGCGCGGCGGTGTCAGCATCCCGCCGCGAATGATCGGCCCGGACGCGGAGGACGCGCCCCTAGCGAGGGGTGGACGGACGCGGTCCGGGTGGCTCGTCGCCGACAGCCCTCAACAAGGCCCAGGGCGGTTCAAGTCGCGTGTGAAGAGGACAAGCGGACGCGGTGGACGGCGACGTGGAGATGCTGGCTGACGGGCCAGCGGCCCCGGGCGCCTAGCGCGCGTACGGGGCCGCTAGGCGCCGCATCTGCTCCAGGTAGTGGCCTCCGAACAGCACCGCGTGCACCGCGACCGGGTACAGCTGATGCAGGCCCACCCGACGGGTGGCGCCCGGGCGCAAAGGATGCGCCTCCTGATAGGCACCGAGAACCTCGTCCAGGTGGGGCAGCCCAAAGAGGGCGAGCATCGCGAGATCGGACTCCCGGTGGCCGCCGTGGGCGGCGGGGTCGATGAGGGTGGCGCCGTCCGGCGTCCACATCACGTTCCCAGCCCACAGATCGCCGTGCAGGCGCGCCGGGGGATCGTCGTCGTCCAGGTCGCCTCGGGCGACGCGCGCGGCGACGGCGTCGAGCAGCCGCGTCTCGTCGGGCCCCAGCGCGCCGCGCCGACTGCCCTGGCGGGCGATCGTCTCGAGCCGGCAATGGGCGTAGAACTCGCCCCACCGCGCGAACGCCCCGAAGGCCATGGGCAGCGGATCCGACAGAGGGCCGAAGAAGCCGTCGCCGTCCCACCCCGCAGGCGGGCTGCCGAACGCCGGCGCGCCCGCGTCGTGCAGCGCGGCCAGGCCGACTCCGAGCGCGTGGGCGGCGGCACGGCTTGGCGGCGCCGAGGTCAGGCGCACCAGGTCGAGATGGCTCGGCCCGACGTCGACGACGCCCACCACCGGCACGGCATCGGCCGAGCGCAGCCAGTCGAGGCCAGCCGCCTCGCACGCGAAGAAGCCGGGCGGGGCGCCCTCCCGCTGCTTGCGGAACACACCCCGCTCGCGGAACGCCTCGGGCATGCGCGCCTCCCGTACCGTCGGCGCATGCCCCAGGAGAGAGTGCGCCCCGACCTCGCCGTCCCGACGATCCTGCACGACGGCGTCGGGCGCACGCCGTCCGGCGCGCTGTGGCTCGAGGAACTGCCCGGCCTCGTCGAGCGGGCGGCACGGCGCTGGGACCTCGCCCTCGGGGAGCCCTACCAGTCCGGCGCCTCGGCCTGGGCGGCGCCGGCGCGCACGCCTGACGGCCGGGCCACGGTGCTCAAGGTGGCGTTCCCGCATGACGAGGCCCGCCACGAGGCGGCCGCGTTGCGCGCGTGGGACGGGCGCGGCGCCGTGCGGCTGCTGGAGCACGAGCCTCAGGACTGGGCACTGCTGCTCGAGCAGGTCCTGCCCGGCACGGCCATGACGGCCGCCCCGTCGCCCGCGCCCGAGCTGCTCGCCGCTGCCGCGCGGGTGCACCGGGCACTGGTCGGGGACGTGGCCCTCGACGGCCTGCCGGACATGGCGGACGTGTGCCGCGCGTGGTCGCACACCCTGCTCGACCGTGCGGGCCGAGCGGCGGCGGAGGGCGAGCTCGACATCGATGGCAGCCTCGTCGGGCGCGCCCACGAGCTCCTGCGCGAGCTGCCCGCCACCGCAGGCGACGTCACCGTCGTCCACGGCGACCTCAACCCGGGGAACCTTCTGCTCGGGCCAAGCGGGCGCTGGGTCGCCATCGATCCCAAGCCGATGCGCGGCGACCCCGCCTACGACCTGTGGCCGCTGCTCGAGCAGGTCGACTCCCCGTTCCGCTCCGCCGAGCCGGCCCGGCTGCTGCGCGAGCGCGTGGCCCTGGCCGCCGACGAGGCAGGCGTGGAGCGGCGACGCGTGAGCCAGTGGGCGCTCGCGCGCTCCGTCGAGGCGGCGCTGTGGCGCTGGGACGAGCTGGGCGACCTCGTGGGCGCCCAGCGCGAGCTCGACCAGGCGGCGGTGTGGGCGACACTCGCATGAGCGGCGCCCGAATCGGCTGACGCGCGGTCTCACGGCCGACAGACTGGGGCAGAACCGACGCCCCCGACCGACCAGGAGCCCGTGATGAGGATCGGCATCCCCACCGAGGTCAAGAACCGCGAGTACCGCGTGGCGATCACCCCTGCCGGCGTCGACCAGCTCGTCACGGCGGGGCACGAGGTCCTGGTCCAGGCCGGGGCGGGAGTCGGGTCGGCGATCTCCGACGACCTCTACGCCGACGCCGGCGCGCGGGTGGTCCCGCGGGCCGCCGACGTATGGGAGGACGCGGACCTGGTCTGCAAGGTCAAGGAGCCCGTGGCCTCCGAGTACGGGTACCTGCGGGATGACCTGGTGCTCTTCGCCTACCTGCACCTGGCCGCCGACCGGCCCACCACCGACGCCCTGCTCGGATCCGGCGCCACAGCCATCGCCTACGAGACCGTGCAGCTCGACGACGGGTCGCTGCCGCTGCTGGCCCCGATGAGCGAGGTCGCCGGGAGGCTCGCCGCCCAGGTCGGCGCGTACCACCTGATGAAGAGCGTCGGCGGCGCCGGCAAGCTGCTGGGCGGCGTGCCCGGGGTCGACGCGGCCAAGGTCCTGGTGATCGGCGGCGGCGTGGCGGGGCGCCACGCGGCGGAGGTCGCGCGTGGCATGCGGGCCGACGTGACGGTGCTCGACGTGTCCGCGTGGCGGCTGCGGGAGCTCGACGCGCAGTTCCAGGGCTCGGTGCGCACGCTCGCGTCGAGCGCGTACACCCTCGAGCGCGAGGTGGCGGACGCCGATCTGGTGATCGGCGCGGTGCTGGTCCCGGGCGCCCGCGCGCCGCAGCTCGTGAGCACCGCCCTGATCAGCCGCATGCGACCGGGCTCCGTGCTCGTGGACGTCGCCGTGGACCAGGGCGGCTGCTTCGAGCCCACCCGGCCCACCACCCACGACGAGCCCACCTACCGAGTGGGCGGCGCGGTGCTCTACGCGGTGGCGAACATGCCGGGCGTCGTGCCCGTCACCTCCACCCAGGCCCTCACCAACGCGACCCTGCCGTATCTCACGGCGCTCGCGGACAAGGGGTGGCGGGCCGCGACCGCTGCCGACCCGGCTCTCGCGGGCGGCCTCGTCACACACGCCGGACAGCTCCTGAGCCCGGAGGTCGCGGCGGCGCACGCCTACGAGGCGGCGGCCGCGCCCGGGCCGGGCGTCTGACCGGCCCCGACGCTGGGAGGCGCCCGCCTCTGGCCGCGCGGCCGAGGCGGCGCGTCGCTATCGTCGGGTGACCGCCGGAACGAAAGGCGCCGCCATGGCGATGCAGCGTCGCGTCAAGACCATCGAGCAGGCCATCGCGGAGACAGACGACCCTGGCCACCAGCTCAAGCACGACCTGCGGACGATCGACCTGATCTCCTTCGGGATCGGCGTCATCATCGGCACCGGCATCTTCGTGCTGACCGGCCAGCAGGCGGCGGTCAACGCCGGCCCGGCCGTCACCCTGTCCTTCCTCTTCGCAGGCATCACCTGCGCGTTCGCTGCGCTGTGCTACGCGGAGCTCGCGTCGAGCGTCCCGGTGGCCGGCAGCGCGTACACGTACTCGTACGCGACGCTCGGGGAGGTGATCGCGTGGATCATCGGCTGGGACCTGCTGCTCGAGCTCATGCTCGGGGCGGCCGTCGTGGCGCGCGGCTGGTCCGCCTACCTGCAGACCCTGCTCGACCTGCCGAGCTGGCTGGCCGGCGCGGAGGCGCGCCCCGACTGGGCGGCGGCGGCCGTCGTGATCGCGCTCACCTGGCTGCTGCTGCGGGGCGCCAAGGACGCGGGGCGGTTCACTGGCGCGCTGGTGGCGGTGAAGGTCACGGTGATCCTCATCGTGATCGTCGTGGGCCTGCGGTACATCGACACCGCGAACTACCGCCCCTTCATCCCACCCGCCCAGGAGCTGCCCCCGGAGACCGCTGACGTGCTCCGGCAGCCGATCGTGCAGGCGTTCCTCGGCTTGGAGCCCACCGTCTACGGCGTCTACGGCATCCTCGCCGCGGCGTCTGTCGTGTTCTTCTCCTACATCGGCTTCGACATCGTGGCGACGACCGCGGAGGAGACCAAGAACCCGCAGAAGGACATGCCCCGCGGGATCCTCGGCTCGCTGCTGATCTGCACCATCCTGTACATGGCGGTGGCCGCGACGATCACCGGGATGGTGCCGTACCAGGACCTCAACGACGCGGATCCGCTCGCCCAGGCGTTCGAGTCCCTGGGGGTGACCTGGGCGGCGAAGCTCGTCGCGCTCGGGGCGGTGGTGGGCATCACGACGGTGATCCTCGTGCTGATGCTGGGGCAGTCCCGGGTGCTGTTCGCGATGGCCCGCGACCGGCTGGTGCCCGAGCGGCTCGCCCGGGTGAACAAGCACGGCGCCCCGTCGACGATCACCCTGCTCATCGGCCTGGGGGTCGTGCTCCTGGCGGCCTTCGTGCCGCTCAGCGAGCTGTCGGAGCTGGTGAGCATCGGCACGCTGTTCGCGTTCACAGTGGTGTGCATCGCGGTTCCGGTGCTGCGCCGTACCCGGCCTGACCTGCCCCGGCCGTTCCGCACGCCGTGGGTGCCGCTGGTGCCGATCCTGGGCGTGGCGACCTGCGTGTGGCTGATGCTCAACCTGCCCGTGGAGACGTGGCTGCGGTTCGTGGTCTGGATGATCATCGGCCTGGCGATCTACCTCGCGTACGGCAGGCGGCACAGCCGCCTGGCGCCCGGGGTCCCGCCGTCGGAGGCGCCCGGCGCCCGCAAGACGCCAGCGGGGTGAGGCCACCGGGAGAGCGGTCGGGCGCCGTGTCATACGCCGGTGGGACGCTGCGGGGATGACGCTGACCCAGTACTACGTGGCCGCGAGCATGGACGGCTTCATCGCCGACGAGCAGGGCTCCCTGGACTGGCTGTTCCAGTTCAACGATGCGCAGGGCGTGGGGGAGCACATCCAGTCCTTCATGGCCGGCGTGGGCGCCATCGCCATGGGGGCGACGACCTACGAGTTCCTCCTGGGGGAGGCGGCGTGGCCGTATCCGGGTCTGCGCACGGTGGTGTTCACGCACCGGGAGCTGCCGCTGTTCCCCGACGCCGATATCGAGCTGACCAGTGACGACGTGGGCGACGTGCACGCTCGCCTGGTCGAGGCGGCAGGCGGACGGAACGTGTGGCTGGTGGGCGGCGGCGGCCTCGTCGCGCAGTTCGCGGAGCGCGGGCTGCTCGACGAGATCTGGCTGGGCATCGCGCCAGTGGTGCTCGGCGGCGGCTCGCCGCTGCTGCCCGCCCGGCTGCCCGGCACGTGGGAGCTGCGGGATGTGGAGCGGTTGGGCGGCTCCTTCCTAGAACTGCGCTACGGCCGGGGGCCGCAGGGGGCGTGACGCGGAGCCCTCGGGCGCGATCCCGGCGGAGGTGCCGCTAGCGTCGGCGCATGGCGGACGCGTTGGTGCTGGGCGGCAGCGGACAGATCGGGCAGGCGGCGGTGGGGGCGCTGCTCGCGGACGGGTGGGACGTGCGCGTCCTGTGCCGGGGCACGGGCGACCACGCCGAGCGCGTCCGGGGGTGGGGCGCCGAGCCGGTGCTCGGCGACCGACAGGACCCGGCCGCGCTGGACCGCGCCCTGGGGGCCGGCGTCGACGTGCTGGTCGACGCGATCGCCTATGACGATCGTGACGCCGCCTCTGTGCTCGCCCACCACGACCGTGTGGGCTCCGCGGTGGTGATCTCGAGTGCCGCCGTCTACGCGGACGACGCAGGACGGTCGCTCGAGACCGAGGACTTCCCGAACCTGCCGGACCCGGTTGACGAGGACCAGGCGACCGTCGCCCCGGGCCGCACGGGGTACGCGGCGGGCAAGGTGGCGCTCGAACAGGCGTGGCTCGCCCAGCAGGCGGTGCCCGTCACTGTGCTGCGACCCGGCGCGATCCACGGCCCAGGCTGCGTGCAGCCCCGGGAGTGGACGTTCGTGAAGCGAGCGCTCGACCGGCGCGCGGTGCGTGTGCTGGCGTACGACGGCCAGAGCCGATTCCACACGACGTCGAGCGCGGTGCTTGGCGAGCTCACGCGCCTGGCCGCCGCCACGCCCGGGACGCGTGTGCTGAACGCGGCCGACCCGCGGGCGCTCACCGTCGCGGAGATCGGCGCCGCGGTGCACGCCGTGATGGGGCACGACGCGCAGACTGTGACGTTCCCGGGCGCGGTGCGCGGCAACGTCGGCCTCACCCCCTGGGCTGTGCCGGCACCGGTGGTGCTCGACATGGCGGCCGCCGCGCGCGAGCTCGGCTACGTCGCCCCAGGCGGATATGAGCAGACCGTCGGCGCGGCGATCGAGTGGCTGCTCGCCGCCGCGGCGCGCGAGGACTGGCGCACGGCGTTCCCCGGCGTCGCGCGCATGGAGGCCGGGCGCGACTTCTTCGACTACGCCGCCGAGGACGACCACCTGGCGCGCGCCGCGCGCTGAGCGAACCCCAGGTCGGGGATGATGGCCGCCATGACGATCGACCTCGACCCGGCCAACCCCTTCGCCACCGAGTCCACGCTGCCGTACGGGCTTCCGGACTTCGCCCGCATCCGCGAGGAGCACTACCTTCCGGCGCTGCTCGCGGGCATGGCCCAGCAGCGTGCCGAGATCGAGGCGATCGCCACCGACCCCGCGGCGCCGACCCCCGAGAACACGCTGGAGGCGCTGGAGCGCTCCGGGCGGCTCCTGCACCGCGCGGCGACGGCGTTCTTCAACCAGTCGAGCTCCGACTCGACGCCCGGGCTGGAGGCCATCGAGGAGGAAGTGGCGCCGCTCCTCGCGGCCCACTCCGACGCCCTGTACCTCGACTCGCGGATCTATGCCCGGCTGGAGGCGCTGCACCAGGCCGTGGAGTCCGGCGGCCTGACGTTGGAGCCGGACACCGCGTGGCTGCTGCACCGCCAGCGCACGGCGTTCATCCGGGCGGGCATCGGCCTGGACTCCGAGTCGCAGGACCGGCTGCGCGCGCTCAACGCGGAGATCACGTCGCTCGAGACGGCGTTCGGCCGCAAGCTGCTGGCCGGCGCCAACGCCGCGGCGGTGCTGGTGACCGACGAGCGCGAGCTCGACGGGCTCTCGTCCGACGCCCGCGCCGCCGCCGCGCAGGCCGCGACCGACCGCGGGCACGAGGGGGCCTGGCTCATCGAACTGCAGCTCCCGACGCAGCAGGCGCCGCTGGCCGCGCTGCGGGACCGCGCGCTGCGCGAGCGGCTGCACAC
>JAEWEI010000204.1 GCA_023389545.1 Actinomycetes bacterium
TGTGCAGCTCGCCCGTGCGCCCGCGCATCGACCGCCACCGCTCGACGGCGTCCTGCGCGTCGCGCGGCTTGCCCAGCACCTCGCCGTCGAGCTCGAGCAGCGAGTCGCAGCCCAGCACGAGCAGGCCGCCGGGCGCCTGGGCCTCGTCGTCCGCCGCGTCGGCCTCGGCGGCGACGGCCCTGGCCACGTCCTCCGCCTTGGCCTGCGCGAGCACGAGCACCGCGTCCGCCGGCTCCAGGTCCCCGAACCGCTCCCGCGCCGCCGCGAGCACCGCGTGCTCGTCGACTCCGGAGACGCGGACGATCGGGTCGATCCCCGCGGCGGTCAGGGTCGCGAGGCGGGCGGGGGAGGCGGAGGCGAGCAGCAGTCGGGTCACGGCCTCGGAGCCTAGCCGCCTGCCGTACACGAGGACCCGTCACGGATGATGGTGGGACGAGGGCCGGGTCGTTATCGTCTGGTGGGCCCCCGGCCCCGCGGCCCGAATTGGGGACGTACGTCCCCGGCGCCGCGGCTGGAAGACCACGATCATCGGAGAGAGCCGTGCAATCCCGCCCCGACCCCGAGGACCTCGACGATATGAGCGACCTGATGGAGGCCGAAGCGCGGCCGGTGAACCGGCTGCGAGCGATGCGCCACTCCCGTGGCTGGATCTTCGGCACGATGCTGTTCTCCGCCCTGCTCAGCCTGACAGCCTCGTTCGTGCTCTCGGTGGACGCGATCGCCCTGGCCGCCGACCCGGGCGCGGAGCTGTCCTGCGACATCAACTCGGTGGTGAGCTGCGGCGCGGTCGGCCTGTCCTGGCAGGCGAGCCTGCTCGGGTTCCCCAACGCGTTCCTCGGGCTCATCGCGGAGTCCGTGGTCATCACCATCGCGGTGGCCGGCCTCGGCGGCGTGAGGTTCCCACGCTGGTTCATGTTCTCGGCGCAGGTCGTCTACACGATCGGGCTGGTGTTCGCGTACTGGCTGTTCCAGCAGTCGATGATGGTGATCGGCTCGCTGTGCCCGTGGTGCCTGCTGGTGACGCTGTCCACCACGCTCGTCTTCGCCACGTTGACGCACTACAACATCCGCGAGAACAACCTCTTCCTCCCCCCGCGCCTGCAGCGCAGCGCCCGGGAGTTCGTGGACAGCGACAACGACGTGATCGTCGTGGCCGCCTGGCTCGTGGTGCTGGTGGCGTTGGTGCTGCTCAAGTACGGCGCCGCGTTGTTCGCCTGACGGGCCGCCCTCCCCGGCCCGCACGACAGCAGCGCCCGGTCCCTCGCGGGGCCGGGCGCTGCTGTGTGTGCCGTCGGGACGGTCGTGGCGGACGGAGCGGGTCAGACGAGGGCGGACCGCAGCACGTCGAGCGGCAGCGCGCCCATGCCCAGCGCCCGGGCGTGGAACTCGCGCAGGTCGAAGACGTCGCCGCGCGCGGTGGCCGCCTTCGCGGAGTCGTCGCGGGCCTGCTCCCACAGCCGCTGGCCGATCTTGTACGACGGCGCCTGGCCCGGCCAGCCCAGATAGCGGTTGAGCTCGAAGCGCACGAACTGCTCGGGCATGTTGACGTTCGCCTTGAGGAACTCCCATGCCTTGTCGGCGTCCCACGTGCCTCCGCCCCAGCGCTCGGGGGCACGCAGGCCCAGGTGCACGCCGATGTCGAGCACGACGCGGGCGGCCCGCATGCGCTGGCCGTCGAGCATGCCGAGGCGGTCGCCCGGGTCGTCCAGGAAGCCGAGGTCGGCCATGAGGCGCTCGGCGTACAGGGCCCAGCCCTCGCCGTGGCCTGAGACCCAGCAGCTCAGCCGGCGCCACGAGTTGAGCGTCGCGCGCTGGTGCACCGCCTGGCCGACCTGCAGGTGGTGGCCCGGGACGCCCTCGTGGAAGACGGTCGTCTTCTCGCGCCAGGTGTTGAACGTGGTGACCTCGGGCGGCACCGACCACCACATGCGGCCCGGGCGCGTGAAGTCGTCGCTGGGCCCGGTGTAGTAGATGCCGCCGTTCTGGGTGGGGGCGATCATGCACTCGAGCGTGCGCACGGGCGCCGGGATGTCGAAGTGGACGCCGTCGAGGGCCGCGATGGCCGCGTCGGACGTCTCCTGCATCCACGCCTGGAGCGCCTGCGTGCCGTCGAGCCGCCGCGACGGGTCGGCGTCGAGGACGGCCACTGCCTGCTCGACGGTGGCCCCGGGGCCGGCGATCTGCGCGGCGACGCGCTCCTGCTCGTCGACCACGCGGGCGAGCTCCTCGAGCCCCCACTGGTAGGTCTCCTCGAGGTCCACGGTGGAGCCCAGGAAGTACCGCGACCACATCGAGTAGCGCTCGCCGCCCGCCGCGTCGGCCTCCGGAGCCTGCGGCGCGAGCTCGTCGGCCAGGAAGGACGTGAGCGTGGCGTAGGCCTGGCGGGCGGCCTGCGCGCCCAGCTCGAGCTCGCCGCGGATGGCCTGGCACGCCGCCGAGCCGTCCAGCGCCGCGTCGACCGCCTGCCCCTGGACGAGGCCAGTGAAGAACGACGTGGACGGGTCGGCGAGCTCGGCGGCCTGGGCGACCGCCTCGCGCACCTGCCGCACGGCGGCGACCCGCCCGCGGCTGGCCGCCTCGCGCAGCGACGCCACGTAGCCGTCGACGGCGCCGGGCAGGGCGTTGAGCCGCGCTGCGATGTTCTCCCACGCCTCCGGGTCGCCCGTCGGCATGAGGTCGAACACGTCCCGCAGGCCCTGCACGGGGGAGGCGATGTTGTTCAGGTCGGCGAGCAGCTCGCCGGCGTCGTGGAGCTCGAGCTCGAGGCCCAGGCGCTCGCGCATCGCGGCGACTGTCACCTCGTCCACCGCGTCCGACGGGGCGTGCGCGTCGAGCGCCACGAGCGTCGCCCGGGCGGCGTCGGCGCGGGCCTCATGGCCGGCGGGCGACAGGTCGGTCATCTCGTGGTCGTGGCCGGAGATGCCCATGGAGGTGGCGCTGAGGGGGTCGAGCTGCGCGCCGAGCGCGACGTGCTTGTCCGCGATGGCGTCGATGGGGGACGGGTCGCGATGACCCTGCTGTCCGTTGAGCGAGGAGGTCATGGTCACCGCGGCACCTTATCGCGCGGCCCACGGGCTCAGGGGTGCAGGCTCCAGCGCCACGCGTCGGCGCCCGGGGTGGCAGCCCGTCCCACGCCCCGCAGGGTGCGGCCGCGGTCGCTCCACGCGGACACGGCCGTGCCGTCCTCGCCGGCCGGTGGCTCATGGGCGTCCTGCGCCCGCGCGGCGGCGAGCCCGGCGACGAGCGCCGCCAGCTCGGCCTCGTCCGGCTCGCCCCGCACCACGTGCACATGCGGCGGTGGCGGGACGAGCGCGGCCACGGGCAGCGCGGACGGGAGCATCGCGGGCCCCTCGGGCAGGGCGGTGCTCACGCGTCGTCGCCCTCGTCCTCGTCGAGGTCGAAGACCACCGGCACGCCGCGCGAGGTGCCCCACTCGCTGACGTCGAAGCCGCTGCCGATCAGGCGTTGGGCGATCTCCTCGCCCGCGTCGTCGACGATGCCCAGCACCGAGTCCATCGTCAGGTCGCTGGCGCCCTGCGGCGGCCCCACCACGAAGCCGAGGTGGAAGGTGTCGGTGCGGGTGTGCGGCGATGGCGCCTCGTCGTCGTCCCACGTCATGCCGGTGAGGTCGGAGTGCAGGCCGAGGCGCTCGTGCAGCAGGTCGTACAACGTGGCGTTGAGCCCCGCGACCCGCGACTCGAGGGCAAGGATGCGCGGGTCCTCGTCGGCCTCGTGCGCCCCGAACTCGGCGCGCACGCCCACGGCCGTGTCCACGTAGTCGCGCAGCGCCGCGCCCAGGTCGTCGACCACGGCCCGCAGCTCGCTGGGGTCGACGCCCGTCAGCGGGTCGCTGCCGTGCGACGGGTGGTCGTGCTCATGTCCCTCGTTGGCGCTCACAGGGGGATGTTCCCATGCTTCTTGGGCGGCAGGCTCGCGCGCTTGGAGCGCAGCAGCCGCAGGGCCTTGGTGATCTCGCTGCGGGTCTGCGCGGGCGCGATCACCGCGTCCACGTAGCCGCGATCGGCGGCGTCCCACGGGTTCACGATCGCCTCCTCGTACTCGCGGGTCAGCCGGGCGCGCTCCGCCTCCACGTCGCCGCCTGCGTCCGCCACCGCCTTGAGGGCGCCACGCTGCAGGATGTTCACCGCGCCACCCGCCCCCATGACCGCGATCTGCGCCGTCGGCCA
Organism: Actinomycetes bacterium; assembly: GCA_023389545.1. Taxonomy (GTDB): domain Bacteria; phylum Actinomycetota; class Actinomycetes; order Actinomycetales; family Cellulomonadaceae; genus Cellulomonas_A. The sequence goes on from JAEWEI010000204.1 coordinate 4,188, forward strand.
CGCCAGGTTCACGTCCGCGCCGAGCTGCTTGGACCCCATGACGATGTACGCGCCACCGTACGCCTTGCGGGTGATCACGGTCACGAGCGGCACCGTGGCCTCGGCATACGCGTAGATGAGCTTGGCCCCGCGGCGGATGATGCCGTTCCACTCCTGGTCGGCGCCGGGCAGGAACCCCGGCACGTCCACGAACGTCACGACGGGGATGTTGAACGCGTCGCAGGTGCGCACGAAGCGCGCGGCCTTCTCGGCCGCGTTGATGTCCAGGGTGCCGGCCATCGACAGCGGCTGGTTGGCGACCACGCCCACCGGGCGCCCCTCGACGTGGCCGAAGCCCACCAGCACGTTCTGCGCGTACAGCGGCTGCACCTCGAGCAGCACCCCGTCGTCCAGCACGTGCTCGACGACGGTGCGCATGTCGTAGGGCTGCGCGTCCGAGTCGGGCACGAGGGTGTCGAGCTCGAGGTCCTCGTCGGTGACGGACACCTCCGTCTCGTGCGGGAACGCCGGCGGGTCGGTGAGGTTGTTCTGCGGCAGGTACGACAGCAGTGAGCGCACGTAGTCCAGCGCGTCGTCCTCGTCGGCGGCCAGGTAGTGCGCCACCCCTGAGCGGGTGTTGTGGGTGGAGGCGCCGCCGAGCTCCTCGAGGCCCACCTCCTCGCCCGTGACCGCGCGGATCACGTCCGGCCCGGTGATGAACATGTTGGACGTGCCGTCCGCCATGACGATGAAGTCGGTGAGCGCGGGGGAGTACACCGCGCCGCCGGCGCTCGGGCCCAGGATCAGGGAGATCTGCGGGATGACGCCCGAGGCGGCGACGTTGCGACGGAAGATCTCCGCGAAC
>JAEWEI010000260.1 GCA_023389545.1 Actinomycetes bacterium
GAGCACGCCTCCGGGCTGGTGCGCCCGGCGCCCGGATCCGAGGCGGCGGCGCGCACGCTGGGCGTCGAGCTGCGTGACCTGTCGGACCTGGTCGAGGAGCTGCCGGCCGCCGGGGGCGCCGATCCGGCCCGCTGGCGAGACCTGTACGCGGCACTGGCGCCGGTGGCCGCCGATCCCGACGTGCGCGAGCAGCTCGGCGCGCTTCCGGTGCCGCTGGCCGACGGCCGGGTGGTGCGCGGGGCGCGCGGGCTGGTGCTGCGCGACAGCGGCGCGGGGGACGCCGCCCAGGACCCCGCGTTCGAGGTGCTGTCCCGCTGGGGCCTGCGCGTCGTGCACCCCGATGCGGCGCACCCTCTGCTGGAGAGCCTGGGCGCGACATCATCCGACGCCGCCGGCCTGCTGGCGCACCCCGCGGTGCGGCAGGCGGTGCTCGACCAAGCCGACGACGACGACCTGCAGCTCGCCGACGAGGTGACCGGCGCGGTGCTGACCCTGGTGCGTGCCGCGCTCGACGAGCGGGACGGCGACCCGGCGCAGGCGCTCCCAGCGGAGGTCGTGGCGTGGCTGGGCCTGCTCACGCTCCCCGCGGCCGACGGCGAGCCCACCCCGGCCCACGGCCTGCTACTGCCCGGCTCCGACGCGGAGCGCCTGCTCGACGCGCGCGTGCTTGCCGCGGTGGAGGTCGCGACCTTGGAACGCTGGGGCGCCGACGTGCTGGTCGCCGCTGGCGTGCGCGACGACCTGGTGGCGGTGCGGCTCGGCGACGTCATCGTGGACGTGGACGCGCTCGACCTCGACGCGGAGGGCGCGGACCAGCTGGTGGCGCAGTCCCTCGACGGCTGGGAGGACTACGTCGCGGAGCTCGCCCGCGTGCTCGGCACGGGCTCCTACGTGGCGGAGGCCGTCGCGGTGGCGGACCTCGACGCGGTGGCCGACGACGCGTGGCCGCAGGTGCTGGCCCGCATCGCGGGCGTCCCACGCCTGCGGTCGGCGCTGCTGGACCCGGTGCGGGCCGAGGGGGTCGCCCGCACGGCGCCCTCGTACACCGCGTGGTGGCTGCGCACCCGGGCCGGGCTCGGCCTGGACCGCCCGTTCGCGCCCGCCGACGCCGACGAGGCCGCCCGGGAGCTGCTGCCCACAGCCCCGGCGGTCGTGTCCAGCCTGGACGCCGAGGCGCAGCGCGCGCTGGGCGGCGTCAGCGACCTGCGCGACCTCGACGCCCCCGCGTGGGGCGTGCTGCTCGACGGGCTCGGGGACGCGGGCTCGCCGGTCGACGTGGCGCTGGCCGTCGGGCTGTGGCGCACCTGGGCGTGGATCGCGCGGCATGCCTCGCACGCCGGGCCAGGGCAGGGCGCCGACCTGCTGCCCGCCCTGGTCAACGCCGAGGACGCCCAGGTCGCGGACAGCGACGACATCGCCGTGGCGGACGCGCCCATGTGGCTGCAGCGCACCGACGTCGCCGCGCTGATCCCCGTCCCGGCGGTGCTGCCCGGCTCGCCGGCAGAGGAGGACCGCTCGGAGGCCGAGGCGCTCGCCGCGCTGCTCGGCCTGCCGCTGGCCTCCGACCTGGCGCCGGGGCGGGTCGACGCGCCGCGGGGCGGCCCGGCCATCACGGGCGACGACGACGAAGACCACGATGCCGATGACCAGGACGACATGGACGGCGGGCCGGTGCGCGTCCCCACGCCGCCGGAGGTCCTGGCCCTGCTGCCCGGCGCCCCGACCACCTGGATCGAGCACGACGTGCTGCGAGTCGACGGCACGCCCGTCGACTGGTGGGTCGAGGGCGAGGGCGAGTCGGCAGTGGTGCATGCGACACAGCTCGCCGGGCTCGCGCGCGGACTGGCGCAGGCCGCCGGGCGGTTCTGGGCGCGGCACGCGGTGGAGACGGTGCTCACCGACCCCGATCGGCTCGCCGAGCTGCGAGTCGAGTCGGCCTTCGACCCCGACCTCCAGGCGCGTGGATGACGGCCGTTCCGCCGCCCGAGCCCGCCACGCCTGAGCCCGCCCCCGCGCGGGCGGGCCTGTCCTCGGGCGCAGTGCTCGCCGGGGTGCTCGCGCCGAGCCTGGTCTTCGAGATCGGGCTCGGGGCGATCCTGCCGGTGGTGGCGCTGGCGGCCTCCGACCTGGGCGCGAGCCTCGCGGGGGCGAGCGTGCTGGTGGCGCTGCTCGGCATCGGGCAGGTGCTCGGCGACGTCCCCGCCGGGGCCCTCGCGGCGCGGGTGGGGGACCGCCGCGCGATGCTCGTCGCCACAGTCCTCGCCGTGCTGGCCCTCGGCGGCTGCGCGTTGGCGCCGAACCTGCTGACCTTCGGCCTCGCCGTGCTGGGCGCCGGTGCCGCGAGCTCGGTCTACCACCTGGCCCGGCACTCGTACCTCACCGAGGTGACGCCCGTGGTGAACCGGGCGCGCGCCATGTCGACGCTCGGCGGGGTGAGCCGCATCGGCTCGTTCCTGGGGCCATTCCTGGGCGCGGCGGTGCTGCACTTCACCGAGCTGCGGGGAGTGTTCTGGCTCGCGGTGGGCACGGCGTTCGCCGCCGGCCTGGTGGTGCTGCTGGTGCCGGACGTCGAGGGCGGCGGGCGGGCGGCCCGTGCCGCGGCGGTCCGCGTCTCGACCCGGCAGGTGCTCGCCCAGCACTGGAGGGTGCTGGCGACGCTCGGCTCGGCGGTGGTGCTGGTCGGCGCCGTCCGGGCGAGCAAGCAGGTCGTGCTGCCGCTGTGGTCCGAGCACATCGGCTTGTCCCCGACGGCCACGAGCCTCGTCTTCGGCCTCTCGGGCGCCGTCGACATGCTGCTGTTCTACCCGGCGGGCCGGGTCATGGACAGGCGCGGGCGGATGTGGGTGGCGGTGCCGTCGATGGTGGTGCTGGGCCTGAGCATCGCCGTGCTGCCGCTGACCCACAGCCTGCCGAGCCTGGCAGTGGTGGCGATGGTCATGGGCCTGGGCAACGGCATCGGCTCGGGGATCCTCATGACGCTGGGCGCCGATGTGGCGCCGGTGGCCGGGCGGTCGCAGTTCCTCGGCGCGTGGCGGCTGCTGCAGGACTCGGGCGCCGCGGCCGGGCCGCTGGTGGTCTCGGCAGGGGCGGCGTTGGGCAGCCTCGCGGCGGGCATCGCGACGATTGGCGGGCTGGGGCTGCTCGCGGCGGGCGGCCTCGCCCGGTGGGTGCCCCGCTGGTCGGTGCACGCGAACGCCACGACGCGCCGACGCGCGGGGGTGGAGCTGGCCTGGGGCGGCCCGGTGCGCACGCGCGAGGAGCTGCCCTAAGCGCGCGAGCGCGCCAGCGCCCGAGGCGGGCGGCGTGTCAGCGGGCGGGCTGTCAGCGACCTGGGCTCTGCCGGGACCAGAGGTAGCCGCCGGCGCCGAGCACCATGCCCGTGGCGCACACCCACAGGGCGGTGCTGTCGATCGTGCCGCGCCACCACAGCAGTGCCGAGACGCCCAACGCGACCAGCCAGACGACGATGCCGACGAGGAACACGGGGCGCAGGCTGACGTCGACCGGCTCCGGGCTCGCCTTGCGGCGATCCGGGTGGAGCACGACCTCGATCAGTGATGGCACTGGCACAGGTTACGTCGCGAACCTGGTTAGGACCGGGACCCGACCGCCAACGACGTCGCCGTGGCGAGCGCCTCGGGGACCGCGGCGAGGTACGCGTGCGCCACGTCGAAGGGCTCCAGGCCAGTCGCGCGGACGCCCTCGACGTCGTTCTCCTCGTGGGCGAGCACAGCGGCCAGCGTCGGGCCGTAGGGGCCGGTCTGCTCGTTCAGGGCATGCGCCACGTCGCTGGAGACGCCCGTGCGGCTCACCAGGTCGCCCGTCGCGATGCCGAGCTGGGACGCGACGGCCGAGAGCAGCCCCACCGTGTACGCGGCGTCCTCGCCGGTGAGCGAACGGCACGTCAGCGCGCGCGTCAGCGTCGACCACAGGGCGCCCACTGTGGTGGGGCGCGCGTCGATCAGCGAGGCCATGGAGAGCGCCGCGAGCTGCTGCGGGCCCACCAGCACCACTGCCTGGTGCACCGAGTCGATCTCGCGGCGCAGCGCGTAGACGCTCGAGTTCACCAGGTGCAGCACCCGGATCGCGAGCTCGGGGTCCGAGCTGACCACACGCACCACAGCGGCCTGGTCGATGGACTCGGCGCTGAGGAGCTGCATGAGCTCCAGGCACTGCAGCTCGCCCGCCGAGAAGTCGCGGCCCGTGGTCTCCGGGTGGCGCTGGAACATCGGGCCCTGGAGCAGGTCGACGCCCGCCTGCTGGCCGACGCGGATGCGGTCGCGGTTGTCGGCGCGCTCGCCGATGACCGTGGCGCCAGCGGCGTGCGCACGGGACACGAGCTCGCTGACCCGGTCCGGGCCGCGCGCCACATCCACCTTCACCAGGTCGACCTGGGGGAGCAGCTCATCCTGCGACGAGCTGCCGGAGTAGTCGGCGAGCGCGATACGAGCGCCGCGCTCCCGGGCGGCGTCGACGAGCAACCGGGCGTCGGCGCGCTGCGCGAGCAGGGGGGACAGCTCGAGGACCACGCCGTGTCGGCTGGTCGGGGTGGCCAGCTCGCCGGTGAGCAGGCGGTTCGTGGCGCGCAACAGAATGGCGCGGTCCCCGGCCAGCACCGCGAAGTCGAGCTTCGCGTACTCGGCCTCGATCAGGTGCTCCACCTGGTGCTCGGGGAACGGGGCGCCGGCGCCGTCCAGCACCACCACGCGGATGGCGTATCCGTAGACGGCCCGGTCCGGGTGCACCACGGGCTGCCGGAGCACCGTGATCTCGCTGACCCGTGCGGCCGAGTCACGGCCATCGAGCACACTCATGGACAGGTCCCCCTGGGGGTGGCGGGCTGAAGAGCTGACGTCACCCATCTGATCGACGTCTGGCCTGCGCACATGAGTGAAACCCCGGGTGACTTCGCCGCCGGGGCGCGGGTCAGCCCAGCGGCGCGTGCAGCGGCCAGTCGTCGTCGCCGAGCACCGTCTGCATGGCCGTGCCCGTGGACGGGTCGACCACGAGGGGCGCCAGCAGGTTCGCGGTGGGCGGGGTGTCGCGGTCGGCCGGGTGCACCACCACGAGCAGCAGATGGTCCTCGGGCCGCCCGCCGACCAGTGTGTGCGCCTCCGCGTCGACGCTCGGCGCGTAGTCCGGGAAGAACACGCGCGGCGGGACGACGAACAGCCGCACCGGCGCGCGGTCGGCAGGGGCGCTGCGCATCGCGTACAGCGTGCCGTCGTCGTCCAGCGCGTCCATCGTGAATGTGTCGTGGCCGGGCAGGCCGGGCAGCGGCGCGCACAGGCGCAGCTGGGGCGGCATGCGGCCGTCGCCCGTCGGGAGGCCGTCCACCGGCAGGGCGCTCATCGGAGGTAGTCCATCAGGCTCGGCTGGAGCACCTTGGCGGCGGCTCCGAGGGCGCCCTGGTACGCGACCTCCTGCATGCCGAGCTCCAGGATGATCTCGGCCAGGTCGATGTCCTCGATGGCGGAGAGCTGGGTCTTGGTGGTCAGCGCGCTGTCGACCAGGGTGGTCTGCGCGTTCGTGACACGGGTCTGCCGTGCGCCGACCCCGGCCAGCTCGGTGAGCACCGTCTCGAAGCGCGCGTCGAGGGCGGCGAGCTGCGTGGACGCGTCCGCACCCGGAGTGCGCAGCGTCGCGGCGATCGAGTCGAGGAGCGCGAACACCGAGTCCGCGCCGTCGCCGTAGACCTTGGAGCCGTCGGCGTCGACGCGGACGGTGGTGCCGTCGGCGACCTGCCGCTCCACTGTGGCGGACGGGACTCCGGTGAAGGTGTACGTGGCCGGGTCAGTGGTCGAGTCGACGGTGTACGCGGCCCCGGCGTTGGAGGTGCCCGCGAAGACGGTGCGCCCGAGGTACGTCGTGTTGGCCTGCTGCAGCAGTTCGTCCCGCAGGCCCTCGATCTCGACGGCGATCGCCTCGCGCGAGGGCGTGCCCGCCGCGCCGGAGGAGCTCTGGACGACGAGGTCGCGTGCCCGGCGGATCGTGGTCGAGGTGGTCTGCAGCGCGGCGTCGATCGTGGTGAGCCACGAGTTCCCGTCGTCCGCGTTGCGCTGGTACTGGGCCTGGGCCCGCTGCTCGCCGCGCAGCCGCAGCATGTCGGAGGCGCCCGCCGGGTCGTCCGACGGCACGTTGATCTTCTTGCCGCTGGACATCTTGGCCTGCAGGTCGGCCATGGTGGAGAGGTTGAGCTGCAGGTTCGCCAGTGTCGAGCGCTGCACGGACTGGTGCGTCACACGGTTGATCATCTCTACCGCCCCACGATTCCGGTTCTGTTGATCAGGGTGTCGAGCATCTCGTCGATGGCGCTCAGCACGCGCGCGGCGCCCTCGTAGGCGCGTTGGTAGGCGAGCATGTTGACCGTCTCCTCGTCGGAGTCGACGCTGGTCTGGGCGACCTGCTGCGCGGCTGCCGAGGCTCGGGTCGCCTCCGCGGCGGTGGCCCGCGATGTGGCGCTGGCGGTGCTGACGCCGAGCTGCACCACGAACGCGCTCCACGTGGCGTCCGGGCCGTCGACGGCTGTGCCCAACTGGGCGATCTGGCGGGCGAAGGAGCCGTCGAGGGCGCCGGCGCCGGGGGCAGCCACCGCGACCAGCGCCGGATCGTCGAACGCGACCTTGAGCCCGAGCGCGGCGGGCTGCCCGGCCGTGAAGTCGAAGAAGTCGCCGCCCTGCGCGCCGTCGATCGTGACGGCCTGGCGGTGCAGCCCGTTGACCTGGGTCGCGAGCTGGGTGGCGAGCTTGTCGTAGGAGGCAGCGGCCTCGGTGAGCAGGCCGCCCGTGCCTCCTGCGGCGGGCGGGGCCAGCACGGACAGGAGCCCGGCCACCTGGCCGCCCTCGAGCCCGGCCGAGCGCGTCGGGTCCGCGGCCCACACGACCTTGACGTCGTCGCCGCCGGTCGCGTCGGCGAAGCCCACGGCGCCGGTGACCGCGAGCTCGCGCACCTTGGAGCCGTCCACCAGCAGGTTGCCGCCCACCAGCACGTCGATCTGCCCGTTCTCCTGGGTGCGCGTGGTCGCGCCCACCAGGCCGGACAGCTCGGTGACAAGCAGGTCGCGCTGGTCCTTGAGCTCGTTCGCGGAGGAACCGGAGTTCTCAATCGCGAGGATGCGCTTGTTGAGGTCGGCGATGTTCGCGGCGGAGGTGTTGGCCTGCGCGACGAGCGAGGTGGTCTGCGTGCGGGCCTGCGCCCACTGCGTGCCGGCAGCGGTGTACAGCGTGCCGATGCGGTCGGCCACGGCCGCGGCGGTCTCGAGCAGCACCGCGCGCGAGGAGTCCTTGTTGGGGCTGTTGGCGACGTCCCCGAACGCGGCCCACAGGCCGGTGAGCAGGGTCGCGAGCCCGGTGGCCGCCGGCTCCCCGATGTTGGTCTCGAGGAGCTTGGACGCCGAGGCCCGGGCGCTCAGGAAGGAGCTGCTGGCGGTGGTGGTGCGGACCTGCGCGTCGAGGAACACGTCGTTGAGCCGTGCGATGTCGGTGACGGCGGTGCCGTAGCCGGGGCCGTTCGAGGCGGAGAACATCGAGGGGAGCTGGGCGGCGGGCAGCGAGGAGATCGCGGCGCGCTGGCGGGTGTATCCGACGGTGTTGGCGTTGGCGATGTTCTGCCCGGTGACCTCGAGGGCCTGGCGTTGGGCGATCAGCGAGCTCAGCGCGGTGCCGAGTCCGGAGAAGGTGCTCACGGGTGGCCTCTCAGAAGGACTGGTCGAGCAGCTGGGCGCTGCGGTCGGTGTCGGCCGCGAGGCCGTGGGGCGCGTAGGTCTGCACCGTCTCCTGCAGGGACATCAAGGTCTCCTGGGTGGCGCGGTGGGACATGGCGAGCAGCTCGCGGTTGCCGTTGGCCAGCTGGGAGATCTCGGAGGTGAGCGCGACAAAGGCGTCGCGGTGCGCCCGCAGCAGCTCGTCCCAGGGGCTGGGCGCGTGCTGCGACAGGGTGAGCAGGCTGGTGTCGGCGTCGACGCCGAGCAGCTGCGCGGCGGCCTCGGCCTCGACGGAGCGGCCGAGCTCGGCGTCGCGGATCTGCTCGAGGACGGCCTCGACCTCGCGGGTGGCGTGGCCGAGCCAACGGGTCCGTCCGCTGGTGAGGATCAACTGCTCCTCCTCCAGCTTGAACAGCAGCAGCTCGAGCAGGTGCCGCTCTTGCCACAGCACGTCGGACAGCCGGCTGAGCACCACCTGGCCACCGCCTCTCGCTCGTCGTCCGACGCGGTGCGCGCCGGGGGTCTGGCTTCCTGATCGGATGCGGCGCCCTGGTCATGACCTTTTCGGGCAGGGGGATCTGCACTCGAAAGGGTGATCCGGTCGATCCGGGTGGTCGGCCCCGGGTGTGCGCCCTGGCCTGGACGGATGTCCAGGTTGGTGTTCTGGGCCATCGCCCACAAAATCCACCCGGTGTGACCTTGGTCACAACTGCGGCGGAGGGATCTCCGGATGCGCCGCCTGTGGGTGATTCGACCGTCCGCATCGTCCGTTTTCGCGCCGAGGGCGCCCGGAAGCCCGCACACCAGTTGCGCGAAATCCCTCAAGCGCGTCTCGCCGAGGGTCGAAACAACCCGGGTGACAGCCACCGGACACCCCACCGACGACCTCGTGGTCCAGAACCTGGCCCTGGTCGGGTACCACGTCAGCGAGGTCATGATGCGGGTGCCCCCGACCGTGACCCGCGACGAGCTCGCGTCCGCCGGGAGCCTCGCCCTGGTGCTGGCTGCCCGCGCCTACGACCCGTCGACGGGCGTCCCCTTCGCGCGGTACGCCGCGCTGCGCATCCGTGGCGCGCTGGTCGACGAGCTGCGCTCCATGGACTGGGCCACGCGCGGCGCCCGGCACCGCGCCCGTGAGCTCGCCGCCACGAACGACCGCCTGACCGGCGCCCTCGGGCGCGCGCCCTCGCGCGAGGAGCTCGCCCAGGCCCTCGGAACCGACGTCAGCGCCGTGGACCAGGCCCGGCAGGACGCCGAGCGCCGGGTGCTCAGCATCGACGCCACCGTGAACCCCGTCGCCGACCTGCTGAGCGACGACAGCCCAGGCCCCGAGGACGCGCTGTTGATCGGCGAGCGCCTGCGCTACCTGCGCGCCGGCGTCGAGACGCTGCCCGACAGGCTGCGCCAGGTGGTCGAGGAGCTGTTCTTCCACGACCGCCCGGTGGCCGAGCTCGCCGCCGAGATGGGCGTCACCCAGTCCCGCATCAGCCAGCTCCGCACCGAGGCGCTGGGCCTCCTGCGGGACGGGCTCAACGCGAGCCTGGACCCCGATCTCGTCACCACTGCCGAACGCCCCCAGGGCGTCGCCGAACGCCGCCGTCAGACGTACTTCGCGGCGGTGGCGGCACGCGCGGCCACGTCGGCGAACCGCGCGGCCATGCACGACGCCCGCACGGTGCCCACGCCGCGGCGCGGCGCGGACGACGCCCCGCCCGTCGACGCCCCCACGCGCCTCACCAGCGCTTGAGAGGCGCCCGGCGGGACGGAAAGTCGTCGCGTCGAACTCCTCAGATGCGGGGCAAGGGGCCCGATGAGGGAGATGTGCCCACGGATGGGCAGCATCTGACCCCACAAGGAGGACGTTCATCATGGGTCTCTCGATCAACCAGAACATCGCCGCGGTCAACTCGTACCGCAACCTGTCGAACACGCAGAACGACCTGAGCAAGTCGCTCGAGAAGCTCTCCTCGGGCTTCCGCATCAACCGCGCGGCGGACGACGCTGCCGGCCTCGCGATCTCCGAGGGCCTGCGCTCGCAGGTCGGTGGCCTCA
>JAEWEI010000261.1 GCA_023389545.1 Actinomycetes bacterium
CCATATCGCGGCGGCGAGCAGATCTTCTCCGGCTCCGTCGTCGCCTCAGCGCTCCACGGCGACGAACCGCTGACCGCCTACTACACGAGCGCTTACGACGATGGCCGGCAGGCGCAGTCGCGAGCGACCAGCCGTGACGGCGGCTACACCTGGGAGCTCGACCCGAGGAATCCTGTGCTCGACAGGGGGACCACGGCGTTCCGCGACCCGAAGGTGATCCGCTTCGTCGACGCCGACGGCAGTGACCGGTGGATCATGCTCGCCGTCGAGGCGGACGAGCGGCACGTGCTCTTCCACTCATCGCGGGACCTGCGCACGTGGGAATTCCTGAGCGCGTTCGGCCCGCTGGGCGGGGACGGCGTCGTATGGGAGTGCCCTGACCTCGTGCCCTTGGCTGTGGACGGCGATCCGGACGACGTGCGATGGGTGCTCCTCCTCAGCATCAATCCGGTCGGCGACGCCGCCGACCCCGCTGGCTCCTCGATGCACTACGTCGTCGGGCAGTTCGACGGGACAGTCTTCACCCCTGAGATCGCGCGGCTCACGCGCCTCGATCACGGTCGTGACTTCTATGCGGCAGTGACGTTCGACAGCGCCCCGGAGAGCGCGGCTGTCGCGCTCGGCTGGATGGGCAACTGGCGCTACGCGAGCGCGTTCCCCTCAACCCCGTGGCGCGGGGCGATGTCGCTGCCACGTGTGCTGTCATTGCGCCGCGTGGACGGTGAGCCCCGCCTCATCCAGGAGCCTGCCGGCTTCGTCCGCGCGCACCTCGAGCAGTCGACGGCCATGACGGTCACGGGTGGCGGCGCCCCGACGGGCATACCACTCAGCGGGCATTCGCTGCTCGAGCTCCAGTGGGACCCGGCATCCACCGGTACGCTGCGCGCCACGTTGCGTGGTGAGGCGGACGCGTGCGTGGAGGTCGTCCACGACCCCGCCTCCGGCTCATTGCGCATCACGCGGCACGGGCCCGCCGCTGAGGCGGTGCATCCCGACTTCCCGTCCACGAGCACCGTTCCGCTGGTGGGCGGGCGGCTGGCACGGCTGTTGCTGAGCCTCGACGGCCCGCTGCTCGAGGTGTTCGTCGGCGATGGCGAGGCGACCGCCTCGAACCTCGTCGTCCTCGGCGCCGGCCCCGTGACCGCGAGCCTCCACACGAGCCGAGCCGGCGACGTGCAGGTCACCGCCGCCGATGTCCCCGAGCACGAAGACCTCGCCGTTCTGGCGACCGCGGCCACACCCTCGTAGCCGCCACCGGGCCCACGCGTGGGCCCGAGCCCACAACCCACCCCGTCCATCACGAGAGGACTCCGCAATGACGCCATCCATCTCACGACGCACCGCCCTCAAGGGAGCCGGATTCGGCGCGGCCGCACTGTTCTTCGGCGGCGCCATGCCCTCCGTGGCGCGCGCATCCCAGCCCTCCCTGCGCGCCCGGTACCACATGACTCCCCCGTCCGGCTGGCTCTGCGACCCCCAACGCCCAGTCACCACCAACGGCGCCTACCAGCTCTATTACTTGCACTCGGGCCAGAACAACGGCCCGGGAGGATGGGACCATGCGTCGACCAGCGACGGGGTCGCCTTCACCCATCACGGCGCTGTCATGCCATTGCAGCCCAATTTCCCGGTGTGGTCGGGATCGGCGGTCGTCGACACCGCCAACACCGCCGGATTCGGAGCGGGGGCGGTCGTCGCGCTCGCGACACAGCCCACCGGCGGGGTCCGCAAGTATCAAGAGCAGTACCTGTACTGGTCCACAGATGGCGGCTTCACGTTCACCGCGCTGCCCGATCCAGTCATTGTGAACACCGACGGGCGTACTGCTGTGACGCCGGTCGAGATCGACAACGCCGAGTGGTTCCGCGATCCCAAAATCCACTGGGATGCCACCCGTAATGAGTGGGTGTGCGTGATAGGGCGCGCGCGCTATGCGGCGTTCTACACGTCGTCGAACCTGCGCGACTGGACCTTGCAGCGGAACTTCGACTACCCGAACCATGCGCTCGGCGGGATCGAGTGCCCTGACCTCTTCGAGATGACAGCGAACGACGGAACCCGGCACTGGGTGCTCGGGGCGAGCATGGACGCGCATGGCATCGGGCTGCCGATGACCTACGCGTACTGGATGGGCACATGGACGGGCGAGGAGTTCGTCGCCGACAACCTGACGCCCCAGTGGATCGACTCGGGGTGGGATTGGTACGCGGGCGTCACCTGGCCATCCGTCGACGCGCCCGAGACGAAGCGCCTCGCCATAGCCTGGATGAACAACTGGAAGTACGCCGCCCGGGATGTCCCCACCGATGCGTCCGACGGCTATAACGGCCAGAACTCCATCACGCGCGAACTGCGATTGGAACGCCAGCCCGGTGGCTGGTACAGCTTGCTCAGCAGCCCCATCAGCGCGTTGTCGAACTACGTGACATCGACCACCACGCTCCCCGATCAGACGGTCAATGGCAGCCTTGTCCTCCCCTGGACGGGGCGCGCCTACGAGCTCGAGCTCGACATCGCGTGGGACTCGGCGCGGAACGTCGGCGTCTCCGTGGGGCGGTCTGCGGATGGATCGAGGCACACGAACATCGGCAAGTACGGCGCGGAGTTGTATGTCGACCGCGGGCCGTCAGAGCTCACTGGGTTCGCATTGGCGCCCTACACGCGCTGCGCCGCCCCGATCGACGACGCGGCCCGGTTCGTGCACCTGCGCATCTTTGTCGACACACAAAGCGTGGAAGTGTTTGTCAACGCTGGGCACACCGTCCTCTCCCAACAGGTCCACTTTGCTGAGGGCGACACGGGGATCTCGCTGTACACGGATGGCGGGCCCGCCGTTTTCAGTGGCATCACCATTCGGGAGATCGCAGTCCCGAATTAGCCGAGCCACGCCCTGAGAGGACATGTCGCCTCGTCCGCCGTTTGTGCGCAGCAGCCGCCCGCGAGGCGTTTTCGCGTCGATTCGAAGTGAGAAGCATCATGGTGCAATTCCCGGGGGGCCAATTGCCTCCGGACGTGCTAGTGGTCGGCGAGGCGCTCGTCGACGTCGTCCACCGTGCTGACGGCTCTGTCGACGAGAGACCCGGCGGCGGTCCCGCGAACGTCGCCCTCTCGCTCGCCCGACTCGACCGCGGTGCTCGGCTCCTGACGTCGTTGGGCGCCGACGAGCGCGGCGCGGCCGTCCGCTCGTGGCTGGAGGCCTCCGGGGTGGTGGTCGACGCGCGTCCCCTCGTGGAGCGCACGTCGACCGCCACCGCGCGCATCGGCGCGGATGGAAGTGCCGAGTACGAGTTCTCGATCTCGTGGGCACTCGACGCGGGCGGCGCAGCGGCCGACCTCGCTCTGCACGTCGGCTCGATCTCCTCGGTGCTGGGGCCGGGGGCCGACGAGGTGTCACGACTCGTCGACAGCCACCGCGGCCGATGCTTGCTCACCTACGACCCGAACATCCGCCCGAGCCTCGTCGACGATCCCGCCGACACCCGTTCGCGGGTGATGTCGCTCATCGGACGGGTGGACGTCGTCAAGGCCAGCGACGAGGACGTGAGGTGGCTCCATCCGGGCGAGAGCCTCGAGGCTGTCGCCCGGGATTGGCTGACGCTTGGACCTCGACTCGTGGTCATCACCGCGGGGGCGCACGGCGCGCTTGCTTCCACTCCTCATTTCAAGGTCGCCGTTCCTGCCGCCCTGGTCGAGGTCGTCGACACGGTCGGCGCCGGCGACACGTTCATGGGCGCGTTGATCGACGCCCTTCTCGACGAGGGCGCCCACGGGCCACGGGCGCGCGACGTGCTGATGTCGCTCAGCGAGGAGCGGGCGTCGTCCATTGTGGGCGTCTGTGCCGGAGCCGCGGCCATCACCGTGTCCCGGCCTGGGGCCGATCCGCCCACGCGACGGGAACTGGCCGCCTCGTGGCAGACGCCACCTCAGGGGTGAGCCGCGAAACATTCGGTGACAAGAATATTCCAGCCGGGGAATGATCGCGCCATGGACCTCCCCCTCGCCGCACTGGCCGACCCGGCCCGCTGGCGACTCGTCACGCTCCTCGCCGAACGGCCCCGTCCCGTCGGCGTGCTCGCCCGGCTCGCCGGCGCCCGCCAACCCCAGACCACCAAGCACCTGCAGACCCTCGAACGGGCCGGCGTGGTGGAGTCCCAGCGATCCGGCCAGCGTCGCGTCTACGCGCTGCGGCCGGAGACGCTCCGGGAGGTCGCGGCCGCGCTGAGCACCCTGGCGGACAACGGCGACAGCGTCCGCGCGCGCGAGTCCTTCGACAGCCACGGACGTGATCTCGCGCGGGAACGATTCGCCGCCCAGGAGCCGGGCTGGGCTGACGGGCGCTCCTTCGACTTCTCCCGAGCGCTCGCCGCACCGCCCGACACGGTCTGGCAGCACCTCACGGAGGCGCCTCTGCTCGCGCAGTGGTGGACTCCCGAGGGCCTGCGCGTCTCCCACCTCGTCTTCGACGCGCGCCCCGGCGGCCAGATCCTCCACGAGTACCGCGACATCGAGGACCTCGACGGCACGGACCTCGTCGTCGGACGCGCACGAGGGGAAGTCATCGCAGCGCGGCCCGGCCAGCACCTGGCCTACCGGCTCTCCCCCACGCTCCCCGGGAACCAGATTGCCTTCGCCGCACACGTCAGCCTCGACCTGC
The DNA here is from genome assembly GCA_023389545.1 of Actinomycetes bacterium. Classification (GTDB taxonomy): domain Bacteria; phylum Actinomycetota; class Actinomycetes; order Actinomycetales; family Cellulomonadaceae; genus Cellulomonas_A. The sequence continues at coordinate 4,655 of JAEWEI010000261.1, forward strand.
GCGCCACCGACTCCGGCGCTGATCTGGACGTCAACTTCCGCATCACCGACAGCACGATCGAGTCCGCCGACTTCATCGCCGGCATCGAACTCGGCTTCAGGCAGAGCCTCGACCATCTCGTCGCGATCCTCGCCGCGAGTCCCGACACCACCGACACCCCGGGGAGCACCACATGACCGCAACCCACCGTCTCGTGACCGCGAACCTCGCCCTGACGCTCGACGGGCGCTACCACGGCCCAGGCGGCCCCGGGGACTTCGGCGCCTTCGCGCCCTACGTCGCCACCGACACCGCGCGCGACCACATGACCCGCATCTGGGAGAACGCGACAACAGCGGTCCTCGGCCGCGTCAACGCCGAGGGCTTCATGGGCTACTGGCCGTCCGTCGCCGACGACGAGGGCGCCGATCCCCGGGACCGCGGATACGCGCGGTGGCTGGTCGACACCGAGAAGGTCGTCT
>JAEWEI010000306.1 GCA_023389545.1 Actinomycetes bacterium
CGCTCCGACCGTCCGCGGTCGTCCCCGCCGCGCGCCGGGCGGCCGGTGCGCTTGCCCGTCTCGCCCAGGTCCTCGAGCACCTCGGCGTCCAGCCCGGCGCGGGTGCGCGCCGAGCGGGGCAGGCGGCCCTTGGTGCCCTCGGGGATGCCCAGGTCCGTGTAAAGGTGGGGGGAGCTGGAGTACGTCTCGACCGGCTCCGGGATGCCCAGGTCCAGCGCCTTGTTGATCAGGCCCCAGCGCGGCACGTCGTCCCAGTCGACGAACGTGACGGCAGTGCCCTTGTGCCCCGCGCGGCCCGTGCGGCCGGTGCGGTGCAGGTACGTCTTCTCGTCCTCGGGGCACTGGTAGTTGACGACGTGCGTCACGTCGTCCACGTCGATGCCGCGCGCGGCGACGTCGGTGGCGACCAGCACGTCGACCTTGCCATTGCGGAACGCGCGCAGCGCCTGCTCGCGGGCGCCCTGGCCCAGGTCGCCGTGGATCGCGCCCGCGGCGAACCCGCGCTCGATCAGGTCGTCCGCGACCTTCGCCGCGGTGCGCTTGGTGCGCGCGAAGACAATGGTCAGCCCGCGGCCCTCGGCCTGCAGCAGCCGCGCGAGCACCTCGACCTTGTCGAGCGCGTGCGCGCGGTAGACGACCTGCTTGATGTTCTTGACCGTCTGGCCGCCGTCATCCGGGTCGTTGGCACGGATGTGCGTCGGCTGCGTCATGTAGCGGCGGGCCATCGCGACGACGGCGCCGGGCATGGTCGCGGAGAACAGCATGGTGTGCCGCGACGCGGGCGTGCGCGAGAGCAGCTTCTCGACGTCGGGCAGGAAGCCCAGGTCGAGCATCTCGTCGGCCTCGTCGAGCACGACGCAGCGCACCCGCGACAGGTCGAGGTAGCCCTGGTTGAGCAGGTCGATCATGCGGCCGGGGGTGCCGACGACGACCTCGACGCCGCTCTTCAGCGCGTCGACCTGCGGCTCGTAGGCGCGGCCGCCGTAGAGCTGCACGATGCGCACGGCACGCTGCGACGACGCGGTCTGCAGGTCGCCCGCCACCTGCACGGCCAGCTCACGGGTGGGCACCACGACCAGGGCCTGCGGCTTGCCCGGCGCGGGCAGCTCGTCGTAGCCCGGCTCGCCCGGCGCCACGACGCGGTGCAGCAGCGGGACGCCGAAGCCCAGCGTCTTGCCGGTGCCGGTCTTCGCCTGGCCGATGATGTCGTGGCCGGACAGCGCGACCGGCAGCGTCATCGCCTGGATCGGGAAGGGGTGGGTGATCCCGGACGCCGCGAGCGCCGCGACGATCTCGGGGCGGACGTCGAAGTCCGCGAACGACGGGTCGGCGGCCTGCACGCTGGCGTGGCTGGGGTCAGCCGCCGCAGCGCCGGCGATCTCCGGCTCGGTGGTGGTCATATGCGACTCTTCACTGCTGGGGTGGCAAGCCGCACGCTTCCCAAGGCTCGTCGCCGTCGGGAGCGGGCATCGCCACGCGAGTTGGCCGGCAGCCGATCGTGAAGGTTCAGTCGCGCGGGGCGCCAAGGCGCTGCCGGCGCGAGGCGGTCGAGACGACCGGGCAACCGATGTACCGGGCCATAGTATCGGACGCGGCTCAGCGCGGAGATAAGATCCTCCGATGACTCCGACGCTGCGCATGGACGCCCCCCAGGTCGAACCGGGCGCGGACGCGATCGAGCTGCTCGGCCTCGTCGCCCAGCTCGAGCTGCAGTCCTTCGCGCGGCTCGCCGCGGACTCCGCCGCGGCCCCGGACCTGGAGCACCGCCTGCGGCTCAGCCGGCTCGCCGCGACGGCCGTGGAGCAACGCGACCGGGTCATGAGGCGCATCGCGGAGCTTGGCGGGGACCCGGTGCGGGCCGTGGCCCAGTTCGACCACGTCCTTGACGACTTCGACGCGCGCACCGCGCCCAGCTCGTGGTGGGAGCGGCTGCTCACCAGTTATGTGGGCTACGGCGTGGCCGATGACTTCTGCCGCATCGCGGCGGCCGGGCTCGACGACGAGTCGCGCGCGCTCGTCCTGGAGCTGCTCGGCGACGCGGAGCACGCGGAGCTGGCCGTCGCCGCGCTGGGCGCCGCGGGATCCGACGACGCGGTGCTGGTCTCCCGGCTCGCGCTGTGGGGGAGGCGCCTCGTCGGCGAGGCGCTCGGGGCCGTGCAGGCGCTGCTGGTCTCGCGTCCCGGCCTGGTGCGGCTCGTCGACAGCGGCGCGTCGGACGGTGCCGCGCCGGCCAAGCTCTTCGGCGAGCTCACCGCGCAGCACACCCGGCGCATGGGGCGCCTGGGCCTCACCGCCTGACGGCCAGCCACCAGACGCGCGAGGGGCGGGGCAGGGGGGTGGTCCACCTGGGTGCCGCGCCCGTCGCGCGTGAGGTCAGATGGTGCCGAAGCCCACCCGGCCCTTGGACTCGGACCCGATCTCCACGTACCCGATCGACGCCGTCGGGATGATGACGCGACGGCCGCGGGAGTCGAGCAGCTCCAGCGCCGGCTTGCCGGCGAGGGCCTCCGCGACCAGCGCGGCGACCTCGTCGGCGCTCTGGTCGGACTCGAGCACCAGCTCGCGGGTCTGGTTCTGTACACCGATCGTGATGTCCACTGACAACGTCTCCTCGCAGCTCTGGTCGGTCCGAAGTGTGTGCCCTGGCCGGTCAGGCGGTGGGACCGTTCACCATCCTAGGTCGGTCGTCGTACTCGAAGTCGCCTCGGACGAGCCCGGCGACCCCGCCCCAGGCGAGCCGCGCGATCAGGTCGGCCGCCTCGGCGGGCCCCGGGCCGTCCGTGGAGCGGTAGCGGTGCGTCGCGGCGGCCTGCGTCATGGCGATCATGGACGCGGCGAGCATCGCGGCGCTCGCCGCAGGCAGCCCGGTGACGTCGACCAGCACCTCGGCTATGCGCCGCGCGGCCTCGGACGTCACCCGCTCCACGTGCTCGCGCACCCCGGCGTCGCGCGTCACGTCCGACTCGAAGAGCAGCGAGGACGACTCGCCGGCCACCTCCACGAAGTCGACGTAGGCGCGCACGATGTCGGCCACCACCGTGCGGCCCTCGCCCGGGTGCACGGGCCCGCTGACCACCGGGGCCACGGCCAGCTCGACTGCGGTGAGCAGGTCCTCGCCGCGCTGGTCGACGACGGCGAGGTACAGGTCGAGCTTCGAGGGGAAGTGGCGGTAGAGGACCGGCTTGCTGACCTCGGCGTGGTCGGCGATGTCGTCCATCGAGACGTGGTGGTACCCCTCGGCGGCGAAGAGCCCCTGGGCGATGCGCAGGACTTGGGCGCGGCGCGCGTCGCGGGGCATCCGGGCATTCCGGGGCTTTCCGGCGGTGGAGTCCTTCACCCGTCGATCGTAGCCACGGGCCCCCTCGCGAGGTGCGAGGATGGGTCGATGGCCGCGCGTGAGGAGTCCGGGATGAGCCGGGCGCAGACCCGTCGCGCCGCCGCGCGCGCACGCCGGCGCCGCAAGCGAGCCCGCGCGATCACGGTCGGGGGGCTCGCGCTGGCGCTGGGGGGCGTGGGCGGCTGGCTTGGACCCGGGGGCGGGATGGGCGTGCTC
>JAEWEI010000352.1 GCA_023389545.1 Actinomycetes bacterium
TGGTGGCCGTGAAGCCGAACGTCGTGGGCGAGGTGCTGGACGAGGTGGCGCCCGCGCTGCGCCCGGGCGCCCTCGTGGTCAGCATCGCGGCAGGCCTGCCGATCAGCTTCTACGAGCAGCGGCTGCCTGCGGGCACGGCAGTGGTGCGGGTCATGCCGAACACCCCGGCAGTGGTGGGGCGCGGCGTGAGCGCGATCTCCGCGGGGACGCACGCCGACGCGGACGACCTGGCGCTGGTGCGGCAGATCCTGTCCGCCACGGGAATCGTGGTCGAGGCGCCCGAGAAGGACCTCGACGCCGTCACCGCGATCTCCGGCTCAGGACCGGCGTACGCGTTCTACCTGATCGACGCGATGGCGGAGGCGGGCGTGCTGCTGGGCCTGTCGCGGGACCTCGCGACGACCCTCGCGGTTGGCACGGTGCAGGGCGCGGCGACCCTCGCGCAGCAGGGCGGGGAGCACCCGGCCATCCTGCGGGAGCGGGTGTCGTCTCCGGGCGGGACGACAGTCGCGGCAGTGCGAGAGCTCGACGCGCACGGGGTGCGGGCCGCTGTGGTGGCCGCCGCCGAGGCCGCGCGGGACCGCTCGCGCGAGCTCGGCGCCGAGTACGCGGGCTAGCCGCACCATGTCACCGGATCGCCCCCGTCCGCGAGCGTCGGGCGGCTCGCAGTCGTCAGAAGGAACGCCGACGCCCTCGCCCGCTGCGGCCCGCCACCGCCCCCCGGCGATGAGCGACGTCGCGGAGGTCGCTGGCGTCTCGCACCAGACGGTGTCGCGGGTGCTCAACGACCACCCGAGCGTGCGCCCGGAGACGCGCGAGCGGGTCCTGGCGGCGATCAGCGAGCTGGGGTACCGCCGGAACAGCGCCGCGCGGGCGCTGGTGACGCGCCGCTCGGGCACGATCGGCGTGGTGACGACGGGCTCGTTGCTGTACGGGCCGACGAGCACGTTGGTGGGGCTGGAGGAGGCGGCGCGCGACGCGGGCTACTTCGTGAGCGTGGCCACGATCAGCGGGTTCGACGCCGCCACGATGCACAGCGCCTTGGAGCACTTCATGGGCCAGGGGGTGGAGGGCATCGTCATCATCGCCCCGCAGGTCGAGGTGATGCAGGCAGTCGAGGAGTTCGACGCGCCGGTGCCGGTGGTGATGATCAGCTCGGGTGACCAGCCCGAGGCGGTGCGCCTGCACACGGTGTCGGTGGACCAGGTGGACGGGGCGCGGCAGGTCACGCGGCATCTGCTGGCGGCCGGCCGCGGGGACGTGGCGCATGTGGCGGGACCGCAGGACTGGTTCGACGCGCAGGACCGGTTGGCGGGTTGGCGTGCGGAGTGCGCGGCGGCGGGGGTGGCGGCGCCGGATCCCATCGAGGCGGACTGGACGGCGGAGCGCGGGTACGCGGTGGGCCGGGCGATGGTGCGCGAGGGAGCCCCGTCGGCGGTGTTCGCGGCGAATGACCAGCTCGCGCTGGGGTTGCTGCGGGCGTTCTGGGAGGGCGGGCTGCGGCTGCCGCAGGATGTGGCAGTCGCGGGGTTCGACGATGTCGCGGGCTCGGCGTTCTTCGTGCCGCCGCTGACCACTGTGCGGCAGGACTTCGCGGCGTTGGGCAGGCTCACCATCGAGGCGTTGACGGCGGCGCTCGAGGGCCGTTCGGTGACGCGGCACACGCTGCCGGCGCAGCTCGTGGTGCGGGCCAGCTCGTGGCTGTCCGACGCGGCAGGCGAGGGCGCTGGCTGACCTGCGAGGCCCTTGACGAGCACCCTGATGTTAGCGTTAACATTGGGGTGGCCGCCGGCGTCCGCTGGTGGCCACGATGCCCGGCGGACGTCAGCGGCTTTCCACACGGAAGGCCCCGGTCCCCAGGCGACGAAGCTCGACGGACAGGACAGCGACATGACGGTGGACCCGCAGCGAGCCCTCGTGGTGGGCGTGGATTACGGAACCCTCTCGGGGCGCGCAGTGGTCGTGCGCGTGCACGACGGCGCCGAGCTCGGCTCAGGAGTGCACGCCTACCCCCACGCGGTCATGGACCAGCAGCTGACGGCAGGCCCCGCCGCCGCGGCCGGGACCCCTGTGGCGCTGGCGCCCGAGTGGGCCCTGCAGGTCCCGGCCGACTACGTGGACGTGCTCAAGACGGCAGTCCCTGCGGCCCTCGCCGCCGCGCAGGCCGAGCACGGCATCGACGTCAACGACGTGATCGGCATCGGCACCGACTTCACCGCCTGCACGATGGTCCCCACCACCGCCGACGGCACCCCGCTGTGCGAGCTCCCGGCCTTCGCCGACCGGCCGCACGCCTACGTCAAGTTGTGGAAGCACCACGCCGCGCAGTCCCACGCCGACCGGATCAACGCCCTCGCCCATGAGCGCGGCGAGTCGTGGATCAACCGCTACGGCGGCCTCATCTCCTCCGAGTGGGAGTTCGCCAAGGGCCTGCAGCTCCTCGAGGAGGACCGCGAGGTCTACGACGCGATGGAGCACTGGGTCGAGGCGGCGGACTGGATCGTCTGGCAGCTCGGCGGCCGGTACGTGCGCAACGCCTGCACCGCGGGCTACAAGGGCATCTACCAGGACGGCGAGTACCCGAGCACGGACTTCCTCGCCGCGCTGAACCCCGAGTTCGCGGGCTTTGTCTCCGAGAAGCTCGAGCACGAGATCGGCCAGCTCGGCGCCGAGGCCGGGCGGCTCACCGCCGAGGCCGCCGCCTGGACCGGACTGCCCGAGGGCATCGCCGTCGCCGTCGGCAACGTGGACGCGCACGTCACGGCCCCGGCCGCGAACGCCGTCGAGCCCGGCCAGATGGTGGCGATCATGGGCACCTCGACGTGCCACGTGATGAACGGCGACGAGCTGCACGAGGTCCCGGGCATGTGCGGCGCCGTGGACGGCGGCATCGTCGACGGGCTGTGGGGCTACGAGGCCGGCCAGAGCGGCGTCGGCGACATCTTCGGCTGGTTCGTCGACAACGGCGTGCCGCCGGCCTACGTCTCGGCCGCCGCCGAGCGGGGGCTGTCCGTGCACCAGTACCTCACCGAGCTCGCCGCCGAGCAGCAGATCGGCGAGCACGGCCTGGTGGCCCTCGACTGGCACTCGGGCAACCGCTCGGTGCTGGTGGACCACGAGCTGTCCGGCATCGTCGTCGGGCAGACCCTCGCCACCAAGCCCGAGGACACCTACCGCGCGCTGCTCGAGGCCACGGCCTTCGGCACCCGCACGATCGTCGAGGCGTTCAACTCATCCGGCGTCCCGGTCACCGAGCTGGTCGTGGCTGGCGGCCTGCTGAAGAACGCGCTGCTCATGCAGATCTACGCCGACGTGACGCGCCTGCCGCTCAGCACCATCGCCTCCGACCAGGGCCCCGCGCTCGGCTCCGCGATCCACGCGGCCGTCGCCGCCGGCGCCTACCCGGATGTGCGCACCGCCGCCAAGTCGATGGGCAAGCGCACCGTCGCGGCCTACACGCCGATCGAGGAGAACGCGCGGCGCTACGACGCGCTGTTCGCCGAGTACACGCTGCTGCACGACTACTTCGGCCGTGGCGCGAACGAGGTCATGCACCGGCTCAAGGGCATTCGCCGCGAGGCGCGCGCCGACCGTCTGGGGGCCGACGCGTGAGCGGGCTGACGGAGTTCTCCGCCGAGGTCCAGGCCGAGGTCGCGCGAGTCCGGCGGGTCGTCTCCGCGCTGCACGCCGAGCTGCCCCGCTGGGGCCTGGTGGTGTGGACCGCGGGCAACGTCTCCCAGCGGGTGGCCGGCGCCGACCTGTTCGTCATCAAGCCCTCGGGCGTGACGTATGACGAGCTGACCCCGGAGTCGATGGTCGTGTGCGACCTCGACGGGAACCTGGTGGACGGGGACCGCTCGCCGTCCTCGGACACCGCGGCGCACGCCTACGTGTACCGGAACATGCCCGAGGTCGGAGGCGTGGTGCACACGCACTCGACTTACGCCACGGCCTGGGCCGCGCGCGCCGAGCCGGTGCCGTGCGTGCTGACGATGATGGCCGACGAGTTCGGCGGGGACATCCCCATCGGCCCGTTCGCGCTGATCGGCGACGACTCGATCGGCCAGGGCATCGTCGAGACGCTCAAGGGCTCCCGCAGCCCGGCCGTGCTGATGCGCAACCACGGGCCGTTCACCATCGGCAAGGACGCGAAGGCCGCCGTGAAGGCCGCGGTCATGGTCGAGGAGGTGGCCCGCACAGTGCACATCTCGCGTCAGCTCGGCGAGCCGCTGCCTATCGCCCAGGAGCACATCGACTCGCTGTACGACAGGTACCAGAACGTCTACGGGCGCTGAGCCCAGCACCACCCAGCTCGACCCCGCACCACGAGACCCAGGAGCATCCGCATGAGCAAGCCGTACGCAGACCGCGAGGTCTGGTTCCTCACCGGCAGCCAGGACCTGTACGGCGAGGAGACCCTGCGCCAGGTCGCCGAGCAGTCGCAGGAGATCGCCCGCGCGCTGGACGCGTCCTCGGACGTGCCGGTGAACGTCGTGTGGAAGCCGGTGCTCAAGGACTCGGCGTCGATCCGCCGCGCGGCGCTCGACGCGAACTCCGACGACAAGGTCATCGGCGTCATCGCGTGGATGCACACGTTCTCCCCGGCGAAGATGTGGATCGCGGGCCTGGACGCGCTGCGCACGCCGCTGCTGCACCTGCACACGCAGGCCAACGTCGAGCTGCCGTGGGACAGCATCGACATGGACTTCATGAACCTCAACCAGGCCGCGCATGGCGACCGCGAGTTCGGGTACATCCAGTCGCGCCTGGGGGTGGCGCGCAAGACGGTGGTGGGGCACCACTCGAACCCCGTGGTCGCGCAGTCGATCGGCACGTGGGTGCGGGCCGCCGCGGGCTGGGCCACGATGCACGACACGCGCCTGGCGCGGTTCGGCGACAACATGCGCAACGTCGCGGTGACCGAGGGCGACAAGACCGAGGCGGAACTGCGGTTCGGCGTCTCGGTGAACACGTGGGCCGTGAACGAGCTCGTCGAGGCCGTCGAGGCTGTCGCCGACGCGGATGTCGACGCGCTCGTGGCGGAGTACGAGGAGCTGTACGACGTCGTCCCCGAGCTGCGCAAGGGCGGTGAGCGCCACGAGTCGCTGCGTTACGGCGCCCGTCAGGAGCTCGCGCTGCTGGCGTTCCTGGGCGAGCTGGGCGCCACGGCGTTCACGACCAACTTCGAGGACCTGGGCGCGCTGCGCCAACTCCCGGGCCTGGCCGTGCAGCGGCTGATGGCGCAGGGCTACGGCTTCGGCGCCGAGGGCGACTGGAAGACGGCGCTGCTGGTGCGGGCCGCGAAGGTCATGGGCGAGGGGCTGCCCGGCGGCGCGTCGCTCATGGAGGACTACACCTACAACATGGTGCCCGGCGCGGAGAAGATCCTCGGCGCGCACATGCT
>JAEWEI010000383.1 GCA_023389545.1 Actinomycetes bacterium
CCGATCTACTACGTGAACGACGCCCCCCACATCGGGCACGCGTACACGACGGTGGCGGCGGACGTCATCACCCGCTGGCACCGCCAGCGCCAGGAGCCCGTGTGGTTCCTGACGGGGACGGACGAGCACGGCCAGAAGGTCATGCGCACCGCCGAGGCCAACGGCGTCACCCCGCAGGAATGGGCCGACCGGCTGGTCGAGGACGCCTGGAAGCCCGTGCTCGAGACGCTCGACGTGCGCAACGACGACTTCATCCGCACCACGCAGCCGCGCCACACCGAGCGGGTGCAGGCGTTCATCCAGGACCTCAAGGACAAGGGCGAGATCTACGCCGGCTCCTACGAGGGCCCGTACTGCGTGGGCTGCGAGGAGTACAAGCTGCCCGGCGACCTGGTGGACGGGACCGGCGAGTACGCGGGCCAGAAGGTGTGCGCCATCCACGGCCGACCCGTGGAGATGCTCTCCGAGCAGAACTACTTCTTCCGGATGAGCGCGTACACGCAGCGGCTGCTCGACTTCTACGAGCAGAACCCCGACTTCGTGCAGCCCGCCAGCGCGCGCAACGAGGTCATCGCGTTCGTCAAGCAGGGCCTGCAGGACCTGTCGATCTCCCGCAACACGTTCGACTGGGGCATCCCGATCCCGTGGGACACCACGCACGTGCTGTACGTGTGGTTCGACGCGCTGCTCAACTACGCCACGGCCATCGGCGTCGACTCGGACGACCCGGAGGAGAAGGCCCGCTTCGAGCGCACTTGGCCGGCGAATGTGCACCTGGTCGGCAAGGACATCCTGCGCTTCCACGCGGTCATCTGGCCGGCCATGCTCATGGCCGCGGGGCTGCCGCTGCCCGGGCAGGTCTTCGCGCACGGCTGGCTGCTGGTGGGCGGCGAGAAGATGAGCAAGACCAAGCTCACCGGCATCGCGCCCAGCCAGATCATCGACACGTTCGGCTCGGACGCGTTCCGCTACTACTTCCTGCGGTCCATCGCCTTCGGGCAGGACGGCTCGTTCTCCTGGGAGGACCTGGCCGCCCGCTACCAGGCCGAGCTCGCGAACGGGTTCGGCAACCTGGCCTCGCGTGTCGCGGCGATGATCGGCAAGTACTACGGCGGGGTGCTGCCGACGCCGGGCCCGCAGTCCGACGCCGAGGAGGCGCTCGCGGCCGTGGCGGCGCGCGCCGTGACGGACGCCGAGGACGCCATCGACCGGCTCGCGCTGCATGAGGCCATCGCGGCGGTGTGGACGCTCGTCGAGGCGACGAACGGGTACATCACCGAGCAGGAGCCGTGGAAGGTCGCCAAGGACCCGGCCGAGGTCGGCCCCGACGGCTCCGCGGTCCAGGGCGGGCGGCTCGCGACGATCCTGGTCACGGCCGCCGAGGCGCTGCGCGCGCTCGCGGTGCTGCTGCACCCGGTGACCCCGAAGGCCGCCGCCGCGCTGTGGGAGTCGCTGGGCGCCGAGCCGGCGCTGGGCGCGCTCGCGCTGCAGCCGGTCGACGCCGCCGCCCACTGGGGCCAGCTGCGCCCCGGGACGGTCGTCACCAAGGGCGCGTCGCTGTTCCCGCGCATCGAGGAGCCGGCTGAGCAGTGAGCCGCCGCACGCGCGAACGGGGATGGCCCGCCGCCCCCGAGCCGTTGCCCGTGCCCGTCGTCGACAACCACACGCACCTCGAGAGCGTGCTGTCCTTCGACGTGCCCGGGGACGGTGACGCGGGCGGCGCCCCGCGCACGCTCGACGACCACCTGGCCCGCGCGGCGGCCGTCGGGGTGACGCGCATGGTGCAGGTCGGCTGCGACCTGGACGCCGCCGCGTGGACTGACGCGCTGCTGCGCGAGCGGGCCGCCGCGGGGGACCGCACGCTGCTGGGGGCGCTCGCGGTGCACCCGAACGAGGCGGTGCTGCACGCGGGCGTACGCGAGGTGGCCCCGGACGGCCTGGAGCCGGCGCCCGAGGCCCGGCACGACGTGCCGCTCGGCGCCGCGATCGCCCGGATCGAGGCGCTGGCCCGCGGCAACGAGCGGGTCCGTGCGATCGGCGAGACCGGGCTGGACCACTTCCGCGCCGGGCCCGCCGGCCGCCGGGCGCAGGTCGAGGCGTTCCGGGCGCATATCGCGCTCGCCAAGGAGCTGGGCCTGGCGTTGCAGATCCACGACCGTGACGCCCACCAGGACGTCATCGACGTGCTGCTGCGGGACGGCGCGCCCGAGCGCACGGTGTTCCACTGCTATTCGGGCGACGCGCAGATGGCCGAGGTGTGCGCCGAGCACGGCTGGTACCTGTCGTTCGCGGGTCCTGTCACGTTCAAGGCGAATGACGGGCTGCGGGAGGCGCTGCGGGCCACCCCGCTCGACCGGGTGCTGGTGGAGACCGACGCGCCGTACCTGACGCCGCACCCGTACCGGGGCCGGCCGAACTCCCCGTACCTGCTGCCGCACACCGTGCGGGTCGTCGCCGAGACGCTCGACCGGGACCTCGCGGACGTGTGCGCGGCCCTCGCGGCGACCTCGCAGGACGTCTACGGGCCCTGGTGAGCCCGCTCGGGGCGCCGCCACAGGGGTGAGGGTCGGGTGAGAACGCGCCGATCAGCCCGCTGGCGGCTACCCGCCGACGTCACGGATCGGTTACGGTCGGTGCGGCCGACCGGCAGCGACGTCCCGCTGCCACATCCCCCAGCACGAGGAGCACCGGTGCACCAGCCTGACGCGCAGCCGCAGACGCGGCGCGAGCGGGCGGCGTTGCGCCAGGCGCAGGAGCGCTCGGCCCGCGAGGCCTCCGGCATATCCCGCGTCGCCCGGCTCGGAGCCCAGGCGCTCGTCCTGGCGCTCGTCGCGGGCGGCACCAGCGCATTCGCGGTGCTGCACAAGACGGTCACCGTCGACGTCGACGGGCAGAGCGTCGAGGTCAGCGCGTTCGGCCGGACTGTGGGGGACGTGCTCGCCGGCGGCGGCATCGAGGTGGGCGAGCGCGACCTGGTCGCGCCGGCCCTCGGCGAGCCGGTGGCGAACAACTCCCAGGTCGTGGTGCGGCACGGTCGCGAGTTGGACGTGGTGATCGACGGCTCGGAGCAGCGCGTGTGGACGACCGCGCTGACCGTCGGCGAGGCCGTCGACGGGCTGGGGCTGCGCGGCGGGGACACCCTGCTGTCGGCGTCGCGCTCGGCGTCGCTCGGCCGGGAGCCACTGCGGGTCTCCACCCAGAAGACGATCCACCTCGCGGTGGACGGGCAGGTCATCGATGGCGTGACCAGCGCCCCGACGGTCCGTGAGGCGCTGCGGGAGATCGGCCTGGTGCTCGAGGAGGGCGACCAGGTCTCGGTGCCGCTGGACGCGACGGCCGTGGACGGGTTGGTCGTCCTGGTCACCCGGGCCAGCGCGGGCGGGGAGACGCAGACCGAGGCCGTGCCCTTCGAGGTCGAGGAGGTCGAGGACCCGGCGCTCGTCAAGGGCAACAAGGTCGTGGCGACCAAGGGCAAGGCCGGGGTGCGGACCACCACGTACTCGCTGTCCATCGTCGGCGGGGCCGTCGTCGAGCGGACCGTCGTCGCGTCGGTGGTCACGGTGGCGCCGGTGACGCAGGTTGTGCGGGTCGGCACCCAGGAGCTCCCCGACCCGTCGACGGTCGTGGTGGAGCCGGGCAGTGCGCAGGAGCTCGGCAAGCAGCTCGCGGCGGCGCGCGGGTACGGCGACGACGAGTTCGCCTGCCTGCTGTCGCTGTGGAAGAAGGAGAGCGGCTGGCGGGTCAACGCCGAGAACAAGTCGTCGGGCGCCTACGGCATCCCGCAGGCCCTGCCGGGCTCGAAGATGGCCACCGTGGCCGACGACTGGCGCACCAACCCGGCGACCCAGATCACCTGGGGTTTGAACTACATCGAGGGCCGCTACGGCACCCCCTGCGGCGCGTGGGCCGCGTCACAGGCCAAGGGCTGGTACTGACCCACAGGGCACCGCGCTGACAGCCGCCGATTGGCACATCTGTCACGCACCAGTTACGGTCCTATGTCGCTCGAACGCCGTTCGCCACCTCTGCGGTGGTGTGCGCGCGGGCGATGCCGGCTCGTTCACGACACGTGACCGCGGGCCGTGACTGCCGGATCGGGGATCCGGACCAGCGGGTGCAGCCTCCCAGGAGGACGCAC
>JAEWEI010000385.1 GCA_023389545.1 Actinomycetes bacterium
CGTGCTCGCTGCCGACGACACCATCGAGATCGCTGGCGTCCGGGTGACCACCGTGCAACGCACCGGCGTGGACATCGCACGCTGGCACACCGCCGACAGCGCCCGCGCCACGCTCGTCGCGCTCTGCCGGGTCGGCTTCGACCCTGAGCGGGCGATCCACTCACTGCGCGCGATCTCCGGCCACGTCGGCGCCCGCGAGGCGCGCGCGACCCTGTCAGCGCTCCTCGACCCGTCGTAGAGCAGAGTCAGGCGCGGATGACCGGCTCCTCGGCGGCCTTGGCGCCGGTGATCCGGTAGACGTCGAAGACGCCCTCGACCTTCCGCACCGCCGAGAGGACAGACGCCAGGTGTGACGGCTCCGCCATCTCGAAGACGAACCGCGACATCGCGACCCGGTCGCGCGACGTCGACACCGACGCGGAGAGGATGTTGACGTGGTGGTCGGACAGCACCCGAGTGACGTCCGAGAGCAGTCGGCTCCGGTCGAGCGCCTCAACCTGGATCTGCACGAGGAACAGCGCGCTGCTCCCCTGCGTCCACTCCACGTCCACGATCCGCTCGGGCTGCGCGCGGAGCTGCTCCACGTTGACGCAGTCGGTGCGGTGCACGCTCACGCCCTGGCCGCGCGTGACGAAGCCGATGATGTCGTCGCCAGGCACCGGGGTGCAGCACTTGGCCAGCTTGACCCAGATGTCGTCGACGCCGCGGACCACCACGCCCGGATCGCCGGTCCGCACGCGGCGGGCCGTGTTCCCGGGACGCGCCGTCTCGGCGATGTCCTCCTCGGCGCCGGGCTCCCCGCCCATCGACTGCACGAGCCGGTGCACCACAGTCGCGGCGGACACCTGGCCCTCGCCGATCGCGGCGTACAGCGCCGACACGTCCGCGTAACGCATCTCGTTGGCGAGCGCGACGAGCGACTCATGGGACAGCAGTCGCTGGATCGGGAGGTTCTGCTTGCGCATCGCCTTCGCGATGGCGTCCTTGCCGTGCTCGATGGCCTCTTCGCGGCGTTCCTTCGAGAACCACTGCCGGATCTTGTTCCGCGCACGCGGGCTCTTGACGAAGCCCAGCCAGTCGCGGCTTGGCCCGGCCGTCTCCGACTTCGACGTCAGCACGTCCACCACGTCGCCGTTCTCGAGCGCCGAGTCGAGCGGGACGAGGCGGCCGTTGACCCGCGCGCCCATGGTCCGGTGCCCCACCTCGGTGTGCACCGCATACGCGAAGTCGACAGGGGTGGAGCCAGCGGGCAACGCGACCACGTCGCCCTTCGGGGTGAAGACGTAGACCTCGGCGCCGGCGATCTCGAAGCGCAGCGAGTCGAGGAACTCGCTCGGGTCGGCCGTCTCCTTCTGCCAGTCGACGAGCTGGCGCAGCCAGGTCATGTCGTTGCCAGCCGGGTCGGTGGGGCCCGTGCCGGCGTGCTTGGCCGACTCCTTGTACTTCCAGTGCGCCGCGACGCCGTACTCCGCGCGGCGGTGCATGTCGTGCGTGCGGATCTGGATCTCCACCGGCTTGCCGCCCGGCCCGATGACAGTGGTGTGCAGCGACTGGTAGAGGTTGAACTTCGGCATCGCGATGTAGTCCTTGAACCGTCCGGGGACGGGATTCCACCGCGCGTGCAGGGCGCCGAGCGCCGCGTAGCAGTCACGCACCGAGTCCACCAGGACGCGGACGCCGACCAGGTCGTAGATGTCGGCGAAGTCGCGGCCGCGCACGATCATCTTCTGGTAGATCGAGTAGTAGTGCTTCGGCCGCCCGGTGACTGTCGCCCGGATCTTCGCCGAGCGCAGGTCGGCGCCCACCTGGTCGCGCACCACGGCTAGGTACTCCTCGCGGGCGGGCGCGCGCTCGGCGACCAGGTGCACGATCTCGTCGTAGACCTTGGGGTACAGCGTCGCGAACGACAGGTCCTCGAGCTCCCACTTGATCGTGTTCATTCCCAGCCGGTGCGCCAGCGGGGCGTAGATCTCCAGGGTCTCGCGGGCCTTCTTCTCAGCCGAGGACGCCGCCACGAACTTCCAGGTGCGCGCGTTGTGCAGCCGGTCCGCGAGCTTGATGACCAGCACGCGGATGTCGCGCGACATCGCCACGACCATCTTGCGGACCGTCTCGGCCTGCGCGGCGTCGCCGTACGCGACCTTGTCGAGCTTCGTCACTCCGTCGACGAGCATCGCGATCTCGGGGCCGAACTCCGCCCGGAGCTGGTCGAGCGAGTAGTCGGTGTCCTCGACCGTGTCGTGCAGCAACGCCGCGGCGAGCGTCGGGGGCGTCATGCCGAGCTCGGCGAGGATCGTGGCCACCGCCACCGGGTGGGTGATGTACGGGTCGCCGCTCTTGCGGAGCTGGCCGCGGTGCGCGCGCTCCGCGACGACATACGCCTGCTCGATGACCTGGAGATCGGCCTTGGGGTGGTTGGTGCGGATGGCCTGGAGCAACGGCTCCAGCGCCGGGGACGTCGCCGGCCCGCGCGCCCCGAACCTCGCCAGCCGGGAGCGCACCCTGCTGCCAGCCTGGCCGTCCGTTGAGACTGTGGGGACGTCCGAGCGGGTCGTCCGTGCGTTGTCGCTCATCTCACCCCTCCCGCGTGTCCACCGATCCGCAAGAGTCTACGTCGCCGATCTGTCAGGCCACGGAGATGAGCGAGTCGACACGGTGGCCGGCCAGCACGTCGCGGCCGGCCAGGAAGGCGAGCTCGACCAGGAACGACAGCCCGACCACCTCCGCGCCGCAGTGCTCGAACAGCCGGATCGTCGCCCCGGCGGTGCCGCCAGTGGCGAGCACGTCGTCGACGATCAGCACCCGCGCGCCACGGGGCACGGTGAACGGGTGCACCTCCACCGTCGCCGTGCCGTACTCGAGCGAGTACTCCTCCGCTGCCGTGGGGCCGGGGAGCTTGCCGTGCTTGCGCACCGGCACGAACCCCGCCCCGAGGGCCGTGGCCACAGGCGCCGCGAGGATGAAGCCCCGCGCCTCCGTCCCGGCGACCAGGTCCACAGGACCCGTCACGCGGCCGGCGATCTCGTCGACAACCCCCGCGAACGCCTCGGCGTCCGCGAGCAGCGGCGTGATGTCCTTGAAGCCGACGCCCGGCGACGGGAAGTCGGGGACGTCCCGGATGAGCTCGTTGACACGGTGGATCAGCGCGTCTCCGCGCAGTGCTGCTGACGGCATGGTGGTGCTACTTCTTCCCAGTCTTGCGGCGCTTGGGCTGTGCGGCGGCGCCCTGGTGGGCGCCGGGCCGCAACTGGCCCACGTGGATGGCGACAGGCGCCCCGGACGTCGTGGCCTCGGTGGCCCCCTCGGCGGTCGCCGCGCGAGCGGCGAGCACCTTCGCGGTGTGCGCGGCGATCTTCGCCTCGCGATCGCGCAGCGTCACCTCGGCAGGGGTCGCGAGGAAGATCGACGAGAACGTGCCGACGGCCATGCCCACGAACAGCGCGAGCGCGATGTCGCGCAGCGTGCCAGCTCCCAGCAGGAACGCCCCGATGAACAGGATCGCGCTCACGGGCAGCAGCGCCACGACCGAGGTGTTGATCGACCGCACCAGGGTCTGGTTGACCGCCAGGTTGGCCTTCTCGGCGTAGGTGTACCGCGTCTGGTCGAGCACGTCGGCGGTGTTCTCGCGCACCTTGTCGAACACCACGACGGTGTCGTAGATCGAGTACCCGAGGATCGTCAGGAACCCGATCACGGTGGCGGGCGTGACCTCCCAGCCGACAGCGGCGTAGATGCCGACGGTGATGATCAGGTCGTGGAACAGCGCGATCAGCGCGGCCGCGGCCATCCGCCAGTTGCGGAAGTACACGGTCATGACGACCGTCACCAGAGCGAGGAACACCAGCAGGCCGTTGACGGCCTTCTGCGTGACGTCCTTGCCCCACGACGGGCCGACGAATGAGCTCGCGACGTTCTCCACCGGCACGTCGAACGCCTCGGCGAGGTTCTGCTGGGCCTCCGCGAGGCGCACCTCGTCCAGCGCGACGGTCTGGATGCGCAGCGCGGACCCGCCGACTGTCGTCACGCGGGGCACCTCTTCCGGGGCGACCTCCTGCACGACGTCGCTGGCCAGCGACTGATCGGCGGTCGTCACACCGGAGACCACGAACTGCGAGCCGCCACGGAACTCGATGCCGGGGTTCAGGCCCGGCTTGATCAGCAGGATCGCGGAGAGCAGCACGATCACCGCCGAGATCGTGTACCACAGGCGGCGCCGTCCGACGATGTCGTATGACCGGCGACCGGTGTAGAGGTCGTTGCCCCACTGGGCGAATCCGACAGCCATCAGTGCTCCGTCCCCTCGGTCGTGTCAGACCCGTGCTCGCCGGAGACGTCCGGGGATGTCATGTCGTCTGGCCTCTCGTGGCCGCCACCGGCGTCCGCACCGCCGCGTGACTCGTCCTCGCGCGCCCGCTCGTCGGACGACTGCGCTGCGGCGCGCTCGGCGGCACGCCGCTCGGCGATCGTCATCGTCGCGGCGCCGACTCCTGCGCCGACCGGCACACGGGCCTCGGCCTTCTCGGTCGCGTGGCCGTTGCCCGTGGGGGCCGGGCCGGTGACGACCTTGCCGCGCCCGACGTACCGGGTCGCCGCCGCGCCGAGCCGGCGCGGGTCGAGGCCCGAGAACCGGTGGCCCGAGGCGAAGAACCGGGTGCGGGCCAGGAGCGTCATCAGCGGGTGCGTGAAGAAGAACACCACGAGCAGGTCGATCAGGGTGGTGAGGCCGAGCGTGAAGGCGAAGCCGCGCACCCCGCCGACGGCGAGGAAGTACAGCACCACTGCCGCGAGGAAGTTCACGGCGTCCGAGGCGAGGATCGTGCGCCGGGCGCGGTCCCAGCCGCGGTCGACGGCCGGGCCGAGGCTCCGCCCGTCGCGCAGCTCGTCGCGGATGCGCTCGAAGTACACGATGAACGAGTCGGCGGTGATGCCGATCGCGACGATCAGGCCGGCGACGCCGGGCAGCGACAGGCGGTAGCCCTGCGTCCACGACAGCACCGTGATCACGCCGTAGGTGACGACGCCAGCGATGAGCAGCGACGCGACGGTGACCAGGCCGAGCGCGCGGTACTGGAACAGCGAGTAGATCACCACGAGGAGCAGCCCGATGGCGCCCGCGATGAGGCCCTTCTGCAGCTGCTCGGTGCCGAGCGTCGCGGAGATCTGCTCCTGGCTCTGCAAGTCGAAGGTCAGCGGCAGCGCGCCGAAGTTGAGCTGGTTGGCCAGCGTCGCGGCGCTCTCCCGGTTGAAGCTGCCGGAGATCTCCGCCTCGCCGTTGCTGATGATCGTGCCGGCGCTGAGCGACGGCGCCGAGATCACGAGGCCGTCGAGCACCATCGCGAACTGGTTCTGCGGGGGCGTGGACGCCAGCCCCTGCAGACGCGTGGTCGTCTCGCGGAACAGGTCGGTGCCCGCGGAGTTGAACTTGATGTTGACGACCCACTCGTTGGTCGTCGCGCCCGTCTGAGTCGTCCTCAAGCCAGACGTCGCGGACGCGACGTCGGAGCCCTTGATCTCCACCGGGCCGAGCAGGTACTTGGCCGTGCCGTCGTCGGCGCACGTGACCAGCGCCTTGTCGGGGTCGGCGGCCTCGCCACCGACGAGGTTCTCCGGGTTCGTGCAGTCGAGCGCGTCGAAGTCCGCCTCGACCTTAGGGGTGACGTAGTACGCCGTGTCGCTCGGGCTGTCCGGCGCGGCCTTGGTCGGCGTGTCCGACGGCGGGGCAGCGTCCTCGGTGGCGCCGTCCGTCGGGGCGTCGGTCGCGCCATCAGTCGGAGCGTCTGTGGCGCCGTCAGTCGGGGCGTCGGTCGCGCCGTCGGTGCTCGTCGCCTGCGGCGCCCCGATGGCCAGCACCGGCCGGAATGTCATCTGCGCCGACTTCGTCACCAGCGCGATGGTCTCCTCGTCCGGAGTCCCGGGCAGCGACACCACGATGTTGCGACCGCCCTGGCTGGTGATCTCGGCCTCGGCCACACCCGAGGAGTCCACGCGCTGACGGATCACGTTGATCGCCTGCGAGATGGTCTCCGACGTGATCGGCTCGTTGTTCTCCGTCACCGCCGTCAGGATGAGCTGGGTGCCGCCCTCGAGGTCGAGCGCCAGCTTCGGCGTCCAGGTCGCGTCTGACAGCTGCGTGCCGGCGAAGAGCGAGCCGAAGAGGGCGACGATGATCGCGCCGAGCACGGCGAGGGTGCGTACCGGCCGGGGCCGGCGGCTGGGTGGCTGAGCCAACGGAGTGTCTTCTCTCGTGCGCGCACCGCCCGGCAGGCGCCGGGCGGTGGGACCGTTCCCGCTCGGCGCAGTGCCTCGCGGGTCTGAGGGCTAGCTACTTCTTCTCGGGGTCGTCCTCGTCGCGGGCGGGACGAGCCGGGGGCATCGAGGACAGGTCGTCAGGGACGTCGATCGAGTCCGCGGCGAGCTCCTCCTCGGAGCCGTACGACTCGTCATCCGACTCGTCCTCGTCGTACTCGTCGTCCTCGTCCTCTTCGACGGGCGGCTCGACGAGCTTGGCGATCGCGGCGCGCAGCCACCGGGACTCGTTGCCCGGCGTCGACTCGAGCGTGATGATGTCGTCCTCGATGTCCACCACAGTCCCGAACAGGCCAGAACCCGTCATGACCTCCTGGCCGACCTCGAGGTTCGCACGGAAGTCAGCCGCCTGACGCTGCTGCTTGCGGGTGCGGTTCGTCATGAGCCACATGGCGCCGAAGGCGAGCGCCAAGATGATGAGGAACGAGTAGTCCATGGAAGGTCAGTCTCCGGTCTGATCGAGATGTCCGCCGTAGTCTAGGCGCCCAGCCTGCTCGCGCCTAACCTCCCCACGGACTTCTCCGCGGCGTGAAGGCAGATGACGGCGTGCACAACGTTTCACACGCGCCAACAGTTCCGAGGGTTCGAGCCTACGAGCATCGTCTCTAGGAGAACAGCGTCCCCGACGGCGACGGCGGGGTGAGGCCCAGATGCTCCCAAGCGGCGGGCATGGCGATCCGCCCGCGCGGTGTCCGGCCGACCAGGCCCTCGCGCACCAGGAACGGCTCCGCCACCGTCTCGACGGTCTCGGGCTCCTCCCCCACGGCGACGGCCAGCGTCGTCAGCCCCACGGGCCCGCCGCCGAACCGGGTGCACAGCGCGGTGAGCACGGCGCGGTCGAGCCGGTCGAGCCCGAGGGCGTCCACCTCGTACACCTCGAGCGCGGCCCGTGCCGCGTTGAGCGACAGCCGCCCGTCGCCGCGCACCTGCGCCCAGTCCCGTACACGGCGCAGCAGGCGGTTCGCGATGCGCGGGGTGCCTCGCGATCGGGAGGCGATCTCCCCCGCGGCACTGGCCTCGAGCGGGACGCCGAGCAGCCCGGCGGAGCGGGTGAGCACCTGCTCGAGCTCGTCGGCGGAGTAGAAGTCGAGGTGGGCGGTGAAGCCGAACCGGTCCCGCAGCGGCGCGGGCAGCAGCCCGGCCCGCGTGGTCGCGCCCACGACGGTGAACGGCGGCAGCGACAGCGGGATCGCACTGGCGCCCGCCCCCTTGCCGACCACGACGTCGACGCGGAAGTCCTCCATCGCGACGTAGAGCAGTTCCTCGGCGGGCCGGGCCAGCCGGTGGATCTCGTCGAGGAACAGCACCTCGTTCTCCTCGAGCGAGGAGAGGACCGCGGCGAGGTCGCCGGCGTGCTGGATGGCGGGGCCACTGGTCACGCGAAGCGACGTGCCGAGCTCCGCCGCGATGATCATGGCCAGCGTCGTCTTGCCCAGCCCGGGCGGGCCTGACAAGAGCACGTGATCAGGCGCCTTGCCCCGCCCGACGGCCGCGTCGAGCACGAGGGAGAGCTGGTCGCGCACAACGTGCTGGCCGACGAACTCGACGAGCCGCCGTGGGCGCAGTGCCGCCTCGGCAGCGCGCTCCAGGTCGGAGGCATCGGGCCGCACCAGGGAGACCTCGTCAAGCGCCCCGAGCTCGCCGTCCAGGTCAGCCACGGCCGCCCCCGAGCGTCCGCAGCGCGGCGCGCAGCACCGCCGCGACGTCGCCCGGCGCCACGTCACCCTGCTCGAGCACCTGCGCCACCGCGTCGTCCGCCGCACGGCCGTTCCAGCCGAGGCCGACCAGCGCCTCCACGACCTGGTCACGACGGTCGACGGGCGCCGCAGGCGTGAAAGCGCCTTCGGCCACCATCTCCGCAGGAGCACCGAGCCGGCCCCCGAGCTCGAGCACGATGCGCTGGGCGCCCTTGTGCCCGATGCCGGGCACCCGCTTGAGCGCGGCCAGGTCCTCCCCGGCCACCGCCCGGCGGAGCCCCTCGGGGCTGTGCACGGCGAGCATCGCCAGGGCGAGCCGGGGGCCCACTCCGCTGACGGTCTGCAGCACCTCGAAGACCTCGCGCTCGTCGGCGTCGGCGAAGCCGAAGAGCGTCAACGAGTCCTCACGCACTACGAGCGACGTCCACAGCAGGGCCTCGGCGCCCACCCGCAGCGCGGCGAGCGTCGTGGGCGTGGCCTGCACGAGCATGCCGACACCACCGACCTCGACCACTGCGGCGTCCAGCCGCACAGCCTGCACAGTGCCCCGTACCGACGCGATCACCCGCGGTCCTCCCTCATCGTGGAGCGCATCCGGCGCGCGTCCGACAGCACTATCCCATGCGCACGAACAGGTGTACGAACGACACGCGCCGCTCAGGCCCGGGCGCCCCGCGCGGCCTGCTCAGCGGCGGCCCAGGCGCGCTGCGCGGGGGTCATCGACCCGGGGGCCCGCTGCGGCGCTCCCAGCGCCCCGGCAGGACGCCACAAGTGGCAGATCGCCAGGGCCAGCGCGTCCGCGGCGTCGGCGGGGCGGGGCAGCTCGTCGAGCGCGAGGAGCCGCTGCACCATCACCTGCACCTGGGGCTTGTCCGCCCGGCCGTTGCCGGTGACCGCCGCCTTGACCTCGCTCGGGGTGTGCAGGGCGACGGGGATGCGCCGCCGGGCGGCCGCGAGCATTGCGAGCCCTGCCACTTGGGCCGTGCCCATCACCGTGCTGACGTTGTGCTGAGCGAAGACCCGCTCCACTGCCACCGTGTCCGGGGCGTGCTCGTCGAGCCACTCGTCGAGCTGGAGGGAGATGGCCAGCAACCGCTGGTCGACTTCCTGTGCGGAGTCGGAGCGCGCGACGCCGACCGCCACCATCCGGACTCCGCGCCCGGGCAGGCCGTCGACCACGCCCAGACCGCAGCGGGTCAGGCCGGGGTCCACTCCGAGCACGCGCATCGGGCTAGTCTCCCAGCCCGGCGGCTCGCCGGGCGGCAGCACCGCCCGGCGAGCCCGGACGAGTCACTCGGAGTCGAGCTCCGACATGACCTCGTCCGAGGCGTCGAAGTTCGCGTACACGTTCTGCACGTCGTCGGAGTCCTCGAGCGCGTCGATCAGGCGCATGATCTTGCGGGCGCCCTCGACGTCGACCTCGATCTGCATCGACGGGTAGAACACCACGTCGGCCGAGTCGTACTCGATGCCGGCCTCCTGGAGCGCCGTGCGCACGGGCACCAGGTCGGTCGCGGCGGAGAGCACCTCGAACGAGTCGCCGAAGTCGTTGACCTCCTCCACGCCGGCGTCGAGCGCCGCCTCCATGACGGAGTCCTCGTCGGTGCCCTCCTTGGGCACCATGACGACGCCGCGCCGGGAGAACAGGTAGGACACCGAGCCCGGGTCGGCCATCTGGCCGCCGTTGCGGGTGAACGCGACGCGCACGTCGGACGCCGCGCGGTTGCGGTTGTCGGTGAGGCACTCCACGAGCACGGCGATGCCGCCGGGGCCGTAGCCCTCGTACATGATCGTCTCGTAGTCGGCGCCACCGGCCTCCTGGCCGGAGCCGCGCTTGACGGCGCGGTTGATGTTGTCGATGGGGACCGACGTGCGCTTGGCCTTCTGGATCGCGTCGAAGAGCGTCGGGTTGCCCGCAGGGTCACCGCCGCCCGTGCGGGCGGCCACCTCGATGTTCTTGATCAGCTTCGCGAAGAGCTTGCTCCGCTTGGCGTCGACGACGGCCTTCTTGTGCTTGGTGGTGGCCCATTTGGAGTGACCGGACATCGCTACCCCTTCGTCTCCGCCCACGACGCCCGAACTACGCCGCGACGGGCGGTTCAGAGGCTGTCGCGGACGATCTGCACGAACAGTCGATGCACCCGCGCGTCGCCGGTGACCTCCGGATGAAAGGAGGTCGCGAGCAGTGGGCCCTGGCGCACCGCGACGATCCTACCGGCGGCAGGCCCTGTGCGAACGCGCGCGAGCGCCACAGCCTTCGGACCGATCTCCTCGACCCAGGGCGCTCGGATGAACACGGCGTGCAACGGCGCCGTCTCACTGTCCTCGATGCCGTCGATGACCAGGTCGGTCTCGAACGAGTCGACCTGCCTGCCGAAGGCGTTGCGCCGCACGGTGAGGTCGAGCCCGCCCAGCACCTGCTGGTCGGCAGTGCCGCCGACGACCCGGTCGGCGAGCAGGATCATCCCAGCGCATGACCCGTAGGCGGGGAGGCCCCCGCGCAGGCGCTCCTGGAGCGGCTCGAACAGGTCGAAGGCCCGCAGCAGCTTGTCGATGGTGGTCGACTCGCCGCCGGGGATCACCAGGCCGTCGATCGCGTCGAGCTCCGCGACCCGGCGCACGGGCACAGCCCGCGCCCCCACGCGCTCAAGTGCTCGCGCGTGCTCGCGCACGTCGCCCTGCAGGGCGAGGATCCCAATGGTGGCCGTCACGGCTGCGCATCCTACGGTCCAGGTCAGACGCCCGGAGCCGCCGTCCCAGTGGCGAGCGCCGCAGGCTCCGAGGCCCACGCGTCGACCTGGTCCGCGAGCAGGCTCAGGCCGGCGAGGATCGCCGCCTCGTCGGAGGCGAGCGACACCCGCACCATCCCCTCGCCGCCCCGCCCGAAAGCCGAGCCTGGCGACACCGCGACGTGGCGGTCCCGGAGCAGGGCCAGCGCGAACTCGTCGCTGTCCCCGGTGGCGCGTGACACGTCGACCATCAGGTAGAACGCCCCCTCCGGCCGCACACACGGAACGCCCCTGGCCGCGAGCAGCGCGACAGCGGCGTCCCGGCGACGGCGGTAGCCCTCCACGGCGTGGGCGACGTCATCCTGGGGGCCGCTCAGCGCAGCCAGCGCCGCCCGCTGGCTGACGGTGGACGGGCAGGCCACGGTGGCCTCGGCGACCTGGCCGAGCAGATCGTGCACAACGCGGTCGCTGGTCACGGCGTAGCCGAGCCGCCAGCCCGTCATCGAGTAGGTCTTCGAGAACGTGAAGAACGTGACGACCCGTCCGTCGGTGTCGAAGACGGCCGCGCTCACGTGCGCGGGGCCGAAGGTGATCGCCTCGTAGCACTCGTCGGAGAACACCCACAGGTCGTGCCGCCGCGCGAGCTCCACGATGCCGGCGAGCAGCTCCGCGGGGTACATCGCCCCCGTGGGGTTGTTCGGGGAGTTGACCAGGAGGACTTTGGTGCGCGGCGTGATGGCGGCCTCGATGTCCTCGAGCGTGGGCACGAAGCCCGCTGAGGCGTGCGCCGGGTAGGTCCGCACGTCGGCGCCCGCCGCGGTGGCGGCCATGCGCCAGTTCGGGAACTCCGGGTCGGGGATCAGCAGCTCGTCGCCGGGGCCCATCGTCGCGTTCATGGCCATGGCCAGGCCGTGCATCGCGCCGTGGGTGACCACCACGTCGTCGGCGGTGGCCGTCAGCCCGTTGACGGCGCCGACCTTCTGCGCCAAGGCGCTCCGCAGTTCGAGCGAGCCGATGCTCGACGTGTACCCGGTGTGCCCGCTGCGGGCGTCCTGCGCCGCTGCCTCCACGATGTGCGGCGGCGTGGGCACGTCGGGCTCGCCGAGCTCCAACCGGATCGCCTCGGGATCGAGCATGGCGAGCTCCATGAGCTTCCTGATCCCGCTGCGGTGCATCCGGACGACTGGCGAGGTGGTGGTCGGCACGTACCGCACCGTAACCCTCCGGTCCACGGTCCCGGAAACGCAGCAGAGGCAGGGCGTCGCGCTCAGCGCGGGCGCGCGATCAGCCCTGTCCGAGGCCGAGGTGCCTCGTCTGGCCGTCCCACTCCGGCAGCAGGCTGCGCACGAGCCCGACGAGGCCCTCCGGGAAGACCTCCAGCGTCTCGTGCGCGAGGTCGTCGAGGTCCCACCACCGCAGCTCGTCGATGACGTCGTGCTCCAGGTCGGTCCACCCGGCCCGGCTCAGGTCGGCGACCTCGGCGGCCGCGCTCGCGTCGAGCCGCGCCATGAAGATCTCCTCGTCCTGCCGGCAGTGCTCGGCCACGAAGTCGAAGACGGCTGAGCGTGTGAACACCGGCCCGACGAGCTCGTCCGGGCGGAGCCGCAGTCCCGTCTCCTCCCACACCTCGCGCACGGCGGCGGAGCGGGCGTCCTCCCCCGCGTCGATGCCGCCGCCCACGGTGAACCACCAGCTCCGGCTCGGCTGGTCCGCGTCATGACCGCGGATCAGCAGCACCCTGTCCTCTTGGTCGAGCAGGAGGACGCGCGCGGCGCGCCGGAACTTCAGCCCGTCCGCGCCCATGACCCACTCGGGGCCGAGGGCGCGGACCGGGCCGTCGGCGGAGTCGGTCACCAGCCCCGCTCGGCCAGCCTGTGCCCCACGGGCACATCGTCGACGTTGATGCCCACCATGGCCTCGCCCAGCCCGCGCGAGACCTTCGCGATGACACTCGGGTCGTCATAGAACGTGGTGGCCTTGACGATCGCGGCGGCACGGTCGGCGGGGTTGCCGGACTTGAAGATGCCCGAGCCGACGAACACGCCCTCGGCGCCGAGCTGCATCATCATCGCGGCGTCCGACGGTGTGGCGATGCCGCCGGCGGTGAACAGCACGACGGGGAGCTTGCCCGTGCGGGCCACCTCCTTGACCAGGTCGTACGGCGCCTGCAGTTCCTTCGCGGCGACGAAGAGCTCGTCCTCAGGCAGCGAGGTGAGCCGGCGGATCTGGTCGCGCAGGGTGCGCATGTGCGTCGTGGCGTTCGAGACATCGCCCGTGCCCGCCTCGCCCTTGGAGCGGATCATCGCGGCGCCCTCGGTGATCCGGCGCAGCGCCTCGCCCAGGTTCGTCGCCCCGCACACGAACGGCACGGTGAACGCCCACTTGTCGATGTGGTGCTCGTAGTCGGCGGGCGTCAGCACCTCCGACTCGTCGATGTAGTCCACGCCGAGGCTCTCCAGGACCTGCGCCTCGACGAAGTGGCCGATGCGGGCCTTCGCCATCACAGGGATGGACACCGCGTCGATGATGCCGTCGATGAGGTCGGGGTCGCTCATACGCGCCACGCCGCCCTGCGAGCGGATGTCCGCCGGGACCCGCTCCAGCGCCATGACGGCGACGGCGCCGGCGTCCTCGGCGATCTTCGCCTGCTCGGCGTTGACGACGTCCATGATCACGCCGCCCTTGAGCATCTCGGCCATGCCGCGCTTGACGCGGGCAGTGCCCACGGCCCCCTCGGCGGCGGACGTGGCGGACGTGCTGGAATCAGTGGTCACACTGGCCTCACAGATCAAGTGGGCGGATGAGGTGGGGAGCGTTTGCGCTCTTCACAGCATCCTAGTCCGCGGCCAGTTCAGGCCGAAGGGCCTGTCCGCCCTGCAGGCGCCGCCGGGAGGCCGGGCCTGCCCAGCGCGTCCGGCCACGCGTCGTCGAGCTCGAGCGTCTGGGGCAAAGGCGCGCGCCCGGCCATCCGAAGTGTCCGCACCCACCAGCCACGGCGCAGGCGCTGGGTCTGCGCGACAGCCTCGTTGTGGAACCGCCGGGCGAGTTGCACCCGGTACCAGGCGGCTGCCAGGGCGTCGAGCAGCATGGCGCCGCCGGGCTCGGCGCGGAGCTCCGCGACCTCGTCGGGGTCGTCGAGCACGGCGCGCAGCGTGGCCGACAGCTCGCTCTCCGCCATCCCCCGGTCCGCCTGCGCGTGCAGGTCCGCGCCGTGCGCTTTCGCCGACGCCCCGCCGTCGAGCTCGAGGGGCAGCGAGGTGAGCGCCGGGACGTCCTGGCCGCCGGCCGCGAGGGCGCGCCACGCCGCCTCGCCCACCAGCAGCGAGCTCACCGGGTCCATCAGGCCCGATGACGAGAGCTGCGACGCGGCCGACGCGCGCCGCAGGAGCTGCGCGTCCACCACGGCGAGCGACGCGGCGACCTTGCGGTGCAACCGGTCCAGCCGTGACGCGGCCACCCACACCCACCAGACGCTCAACGCGATCAGGGCCGCGATGAGCACCACGGACTCGGACCAGCTCATCGTGCCTCTCCTCGCGCGCGCCGGCGTTCGAGGATGCGGGCTCCTCGCCGGGACAGCGGATCCTCGCCAACGGGCGCGTCGCGGCCCTCGACGACCATCTCGTACACGGTCAGCACCTCATGCGTCACCGACGACCAGTCGTACCGGCGCACCGCGTCAGCGGCCCTGCCCGCCAGCGCGCGCCGGTCGTCGGCGTCACCGAGCACGCGCAGCATCGTCCGGGCCAGGTCCTGCGAGTCGCCGGTGCGGAACAGCACGCCGGCCTCGCCCTCGGCGAGCACCCGCCGGAACGCGCCCAGGTCGCTCGCCACGACGGCGGCCCCGGCGCTCATCGCCTCCACAAGCACGATGCCGAAGCTCTCGCCACCCGTCTGGGGCGCGCAGTACACGTCCACTGAGGAGAGCAGCTCGGCCTTCTCCTGGTCAGTGATCTCGCCCAGGAACTCGACGGCCCGCGCCGCCTCGTCGCCGATCAGCGCCCGCACGTCCTCGGGCCCGGTCTCGCCCCGGCCCGCGACGAGGAAGCGCGTCCCGGGCTGCGTTCGCAGGATCTCCGGGACGGCGCTGAGCAGCACCGCGAGCCCCTTGCGGGCCTCGTCGAGCCGGCCGAGGAACGCGACGGTCGGCGCCTCGGGCGTGCCCGTCCAGCGGGCATCGGGCTGGGCGTCCGCGAAGGTGTCCACGTACACGCCGTTGGGGATCACGACGGCGTCCCCGCCCAGGTGCTCGACGAGGGTGCGCCGGGCGTCCTCGGACACCGCGATGCGGGCGCCGATCTTCTCCATCGACTGGCGCACCAACGGGTAGGCGAGCTGCAAAGGACGCGAGCGGAGCAGCGCGGTGTGGAACGTGGCGACGATGGGCCCGTCGGCGATCCACAGCGCGAGCATGCCCAGGCTCGGGGTGACGGGCTCATGCAGGTGCAGCACGTCGAACTCCCCGGCCGCGAGCCAGCGCCGCACCCGCGCCGCCGTCACCGGGCCGAAGGTGAGCCGGGCGACGGCCCCGTTGTACCGCACGGGCACGGCGCGTCCCGCGGACGTCATGTACGGGGCGATGGGCGTCTCGTCGTCGGCCGGGGCCAGCACCGACACCTCGTGGCCGCGCGCGATCAGCGCCTCGGCGAGGTCGCGCACGTGGAACTGGACGCCGCCGGGCACGTCGAACGAGTACGGGCAGACGATCCCGATCCGCAGCGGGCGGTCGCTCACTGCCGGCTCGGCGCCGGCGGTCATGCCCGCGCCTGCCCGTCGCTCGCCCTGTCGGACGTGGTGTCGGACGTGCTGTCGGCAGCCGCCAGCCCGGCCGCGAGCGTCTCCGCGTAGCGCCGGGAGTCCAGGTCGTCCACGAACACCTTCTGCAGCATGTGCCAGTCCTGTGGGGCCCGTGCGATGCCGTCTGCCAGGTCGTCGACCCACGCCTGAGTCATTGCCGCCACTTTCTCGGAGCTCGACCCCTGCTGGGGCACGGGGACGAACGGGTGGAACTCGATGACGATGCCCCAGGGCGATCGAGCAGCGCGACGCCGCTCCCCCTGGAGCCGCTCGTAGGAGATCGTCACCGCCACCAAGGGCGCCCCGGTGGCGATCGCCAACGAGGCCGGGCCCGCGGCGACCCGCGCGCGCGTGCCGAACAACTCGACCTCGACCCCGCCGCGCGCGGAGAGGTCGCGGTCCGCGAGCAGCGGGATGATCCCGCGCGGGCCGCGGGCGGCCCGCAGGAGCTGGCGGAACACGCTGCCGTCGCCCGACAGCGGGATGATCGTCAGGCCGATGCCGCGGCGGAACTCCAGGAACTCTTGGAACAGCTCCTCGGGCTTGAGCCGTTCGGCCACCGTCGTGACGGGCGCCAGCGCCACGGTCCCCCAAGCCCCGGCGAGGTCCCAGTTGCCCATATGGCCCAGGGCCATGACCACGGGCTGATCGGTGGCGAGCGCCCTCTCGACCTCCTCCATCGCGACGGGCCGCACCCGCGCGGCGATCTGCTCGGGCGTGAGCCCGCTCATCGCGAACGCCTCCGCGAAGTAGCGGAAGTACGAGCGCATGCCCGCCCGGCTCAGCGCGCGCAACTCGCGCGGCGACGCGTGGGGCCGCACGCGCCGCAGGTTGGCCTCGAGCTGTCGCACGCCGCCGCCGTGCAGCAGCCACGTCGCATCGGCGCCGATGACGCTCGCCGCGCGCAGCGCCGACTCGGGCGCCTTGTCCGCCAGCCGCCAGCAGAGCGTGATCAGCGGGGCCGTCCAGTCCCTGCTCATGAGGCCGCCCTGACCTGGTCGCGCACCGTCGCCATGCGCTGCACCACAGTGATCGCGGACGCGACGGCGAGCAGGCCCAGCACCACGGTGAGGATGGCCGACGGCAGGCCGATTCCGACGAGCGCCGTCGCGGTCAGGACCGCAGCGAGCCGGTCGGCGCGCTCGGCGATGCCCACCGAGGCCGTCATGCCCAGCCCCTCGGCGCGTGCCCGCGCGTACGGGACCACCGAGCCGAGCACCAGGCACGCCAGCGCCAGCGCGCCAGCGAGGGCGTCGTCACCACGGCCGAAGAACCACAGCACGAGCCCGGAGAAGATCGCGGCGTCGCCGAAGCGGTCGAGCGTCGAGTCGAGGAACGCGCCCCAGTTGCTCGAGCGCCCGGCACGGCGCGCCATGACCCCGTCGAGGGAGTCCGTCAACGCGAACGCCGCGATCAACAGGGTCCCGGCGAGCAGGTGGCCGGTGGGGTACAGCCACAGCGCCGCCACGACGACGGCGAGCGTGCCCGCGATCGTGACGGCGTCGGGTGAGACCCCGCGCTTGAGCAGCACGTCGGCGAGGGGCGTCATGACCCGCGTCATGAACCCCCGCAGTCGGTTCAGCACGCCTCGATCATCCCTTCTGGTCCGACGGCCACGCGGCAGCGAGGCGCGCCCTGGTGTCGCTCAGCAGCTCGGGCAGCGCCCGGGTGCGCGCGACGATCGGTAGGAAGTTCGAGTCGCCGCCCCACCGCGGCACCACGTGCTGGTGCAGGTGCGCGGCGATGCCCGCCCCGGCGACCTGGCCCTGGTTCATCCCGAGGTTGAACCCGTCCGGGCGGTAGACCGCGCGCAGGACGCGCATCGCGGTGCGGGTGAGCTCCGCGACGTCCGCGACCTCCTCGGGTGTGAGGTCGGTGTAGTCGGCGACGTGCCGGTACGGGCACACCAGCAGGTGCCCCGAGTTGTACGGGTAGAGGTTGAGCACCACATAGGCGGCGCCCCCGCGCGCGACGATCAGCGCGTCCTCGTCACTCAGGCCTGGAGCCCGGCAGAACGGGCACCCCTCGCCGGCCTCCGCGTCGGACGGCTTGTTCTCGCCGCCGATGTAGGCCATCCGGTGCGGGGTCCACAGCCGCTCGAACCCGTCGGAGACGCCTGGACGGGCGCCCGCCTGCTCGATCTCGACCCGCTCGTCGTCGCTCACGGCGCGCTCAGACCTGGACGCGGTCGCGCACCGCGGCGACGATGCGCGCGATCGCCTCCGCCACCGGCACGCCGTTGTCCTGCCGGCCGTCGCGGTAGCGGAACGACACAGCGCCCGCGTCGACGTCGTCGCCGCCCGCGATGAGCACGAACGGGATCTTCTGGGTGCTCGCGTTGCGGATCTTCTTGCCGAAGCGCTCGTCGCCCGTGTCCAGCTCGGCGCGGATGCCCTGCGCGCGGAGCTGGTCCACCACACCGCCGAGGTACTCGTTGAACGGCTCGGCCACCGGCACGGCGAGCACCTGCACGGGCGCCAGCCAGGCGGGGAACGCGCCCGCGTAGTGCTCGGTCAGCACACCGAAGAACCGCTCGATCGAGCCGAAGAGCGCGCGGTGGATCATCACGGGACGCTGACGCGAGCCGTCCGGGGCGGTGTACTCGAGCTCGAAGCGCTCGGGCAGGTTGAAGTCGAGCTGGATCGTGGACATCTGCCAGGTCCGCCCGATCGCGTCCTTGGCCTGCACCGAGATCTTCGGGCCGTAGAACGCGGCGCCGCCCGGATCCGGCACGAGCTCGAGGCCCGACGCCTCCGCGACCTCGGCGAGCGTCTGCGTCGCCTCCTCCCAGACCTCCTCCGAGCCCACCGACTTCTCGGGGTTGCGGGTCGAGAGCTCGAGGTAGAAGTCGTCGAGGCCGTAGTCCTTGAGCAGGTCCAGGACGAACTGCAACGTCGTGGCGAGCTCGTCCTTCATCTGGTCGCGCGTGCAGTAGATGTGCGCGTCGTCCTGCGTCAGTCCGCGCACGCGCGTCAGGCCGTGCACGACGCCCGACTTCTCGTAGCGGTACACGGTGCCGAACTCGAAGAGCCGCAGCGGCAGCTCCCGGTACGAGCGGCCGCGGGACCGGAAGATCAGGTTGTGCATCGGGCAGTTCATGGGCTTGAGGTAGTAGTCCTGGCCCGGCTTGCGCACACTGCCGTCGTCATTCAGCTCGGCGTCGATGTGCATGGGGGGGAACATGCCGTCGCGGTACCAGTCGAGGTGGCCCGAGATCTCGTACAGGTTCCCCTTGGTGATGTGCGGGGTGTTGACGAACGAGTACCCGGCCTCGATGTGGCGCTTGCGGGAGTACTCCTCCATCTCGTTGCGGATGACACCGCCCTTGGGGTGGAACACCGGCAGGCCCGAGCCCAGCTCGTCCGGGAACGAGAACAGGTCGAGCTCCGCGCCGATCTTGCGGTGGTCGCGCCGCTCCGCCTCGGCCAGCCGCTCGAGGTACGCCTTGAGCTCGTCCTTGGTGGGCCACGCCGTGCCGTACACACGCTGCAGCTGCGGGTTCTTCTCCGACCCGCGCCAGTACGCCGCTGCGGAGCGGGTGAGTTGGAAGCCGTTGGCGATGAGCTTCGTGCTCGGCAGGTGCGGGCCGCGGCACAGGTCCTGCCAGGCGACCTCGCCGTTGCGCCGGACGTTCTGGTAGATGCTCAGGCCGCCGAGCCCCACCTCGACGCTCGCGCCCTCGCCGGCCTCCGCCGCCGTGCCCTTGAGCCCGATGAGCTCGAGCTTGTACGGCTCGTCCGCGAGCGCCTCACGGGCTTCTTCCTCGGTCACATCCCAGCGGCGGAAGGCCTGGCCCTCCTTGACGATGCGCTGCATGACCTTCTCGAGGGCCTTGAGGTCCTCGGGCGTGAACGGGGTCTCCACGTCGAAGTCGTAGTAGAAGCCGTCCGCGATGGGCGGCCCGATGCCGAGCTTCGCCTCCGGGTTGACCTCCTGCACCGCCTGGGCCAGCACATGCGCGGCCGAGTGGCGCAGCACGGACAGCCCGTCGGGCGAGTCGATCGTGACGGCCTCGACCACCGCGCCGTCGGGCAGCGGCAGCGACAGGTCGCGGAGCTCGCCGTCGACACGGACCACCACCACCTCGCGCCGGGAGCCGAAGAGGTCGGCGCCCGTGGTGCCCGCCTCGACCGTGGTGCTCGTTCCGTCGACGGTCAGGGTGATGTCCTCGGGCACGGGTGCGATCTCCTCAGGTCAGGCCTGCCAGTGCGGCGGGCGCACCGACGATGCTACCGAGCCTGGTCCGCCGTCCGAACGACGGGGCCCCAGAGCCCGGTGGCCGCCGGCCACGACGACCGGCGGCCCGCCCGAGTCATGGCGCCGCGATCGCGTCCAGGGCGGCGAGGTCGTCGGCGGGGAGCGCGAGGCCGGCGCCGGCGACGTTCTCGCGCAGGTGCGCGACCGAGGACGTGCCAGGAATCAGCAGGATGTTGGGCGACCGGTGCAGCAGCCACGCGAGCGCCACCGACATGGGCGTCGCCCCGCGCCGGGCGGCCACGGCGCTCAGCTCGCGCGACTGCAGCGGGCTGAAACCGCCGAGCGGGAAGAAGGGCACGTACGCGATGCCCTCGGCGGCCAATGCGTCGATGAGCGCGTCGTCGTGGCGGTTCGCCACGTTGTAGAAGTTCTGCACGCACACGATGGGCGCGATCGCCTGCGCCTCGGCGACCTGGGCGGCTGTGACGTTGCTGAGGCCGAGCCTGCGGATCAGGCCCTCCTGCCGCATCTCCACCAGTGTGGAGAACGCCTCGGCGACCGACCCCTCCTCGGGGCCGAGCGGTCCGCCCGCCCGCAGGTTGACGACGTCGAGCACGTCCAGCCCCAGCGTCTTCAGGTTCGAGTGCACCGCGTCACGCAGCTGTTGGGGCGCCCGCGCGGCGGGCCATCCTCCGTCGGCGTCCCGGAGCGCGCCGACCTTGGTGACGATGTGGACCGCGTCCGGGTAGGGGTGCAGCGCCTCCCTGATGATCTCGTTGGTGACGTGGGGGCCGTAGGCGTCAGCGGTGTCGATGTGCGTGATCCCAAGCTCGACCGCCGCGCGGAGCACGCGGATTGCCTCGGCGGGGTCCCGGGGCGGCCCCATCACCTGGGGTCCCGCGAGCTGCATCGCGCCGTAGCCGGTGCGGGTGACGACCAGGTCGCCGCCCAGAGTGAGGGTCCCGCCGGGGAGTTCTGTGTGTGTCATGCCGCCAGGGTGGGCGCCGACGAGCAGTCGTGCGAGTGTCCTGGTCTTCCTAGGAGTCGGAGGGACACCCAGCCGCGCGCCCGCCGGGTTAGCGTGGCTCCGTGCCCGACTCCAACGGCCTCGGCGCGTATCTCAGGGCGCGACGCCAGCTCGTCCGCCCCGAGGACGTCGGCCTGCCCGTCGTGGGGCATCGCCGCGTGGACGGGCTGCGGCGCGAGGAGGTCGCGATGCTCGCGGGCATCAGCTCCGACTACTACCTCCGCCTCGAGCAGGGCCGGAACCACAACCCGTCGGCACAGGTGCTGGAGGCGCTGGCGCGGGTGCTGCGGCTGGACGACGCCGCGACGGCGTACCTCCGCGAGCTCGCCGCGCATCAACAGCGGCGTCGGCGGCCACGGCGCCACCGGCCGGCGACGGTCCCCGCGGGGATCCGCCAACTGGTCGCCACCATCGCGATCCCCGCCTTCGTGGAGAGCCGGCACTACGACGTGCTCGCGGCGAACGAGCTGGTCACGACGATCTCGCCGAACATCCAGGTCGGCCAGAACCGGCTGCGCTCGATCTTCCTCGATCCGGCTGAGGCCGCGTTGTGCCCTGACTTCGAACGGGCCAGGGCCGGCATGGTCGCGGGCTTCCGCGAGTCGGCGGGCGCCGACGTCGATGATCCTCGGTTCGTGCAGATCGTCGGGGAGCTCTCGGTGGCGAGCGAGGCGTTCCGCCAGCTCTGGGCACGGCACGATGTCCGCCCGCGCCAGAGCGCGACGACGGTGATCCACCACCCGCAGGTGGGCGAGCTGGCGCTCCACAAGGAGAGGCTGCTCATCAGCGGGACCGACGGACTGGCGCTCACGCTGCACCACGCGGCCCCTGGCACTGAGAACGCCGAGAAGTTGGCGCTCCTCGCCTCGCTCGCCGCGCCAACGCCGTTCGCGCGTCCCGCGACAGCGCTCGACGCCTCCGACGCCTAGGGCGCCCCGAGGGCCCTAGCCCGGCTTCGCAGCGCCCGCCGTGGCCCGGAGGCGTGCGGGCGACGCAACGCAGAAGGCCGGCCCCGAACTCGGGAACCGGCCTCCGACCTGCGCTAACACTGGTGGGCGATACTGGGTTCGAACCAGTGACCTCCTCGGTGTGAACGAGGCGCTCTACCACTGAGCCAATCGCCCAACGTCACGACGGAACGCCTTGAAGGGCGTCCACCGTGGTTGACGTCGAGAATGCTACCGAACGTTTGCCGATATTCCGAACCGGGCTTCTGCGCGGCCTGATGGGTGAACTGCGGGACGAAGTTCCCCACGAAGACGCGACGCACTGTCATGATGGCATCTCCACTCCCGTGCGAATCAGGAGGACTCCGGTGACGCAGCAGTCGTACGACGTCGTCGAGGTCGTCACCATGCAGCTGATCAGCTCCGACGCGAGCGTGATCCCGGTGACCGCAGA
>JAEWEI010000013.1 GCA_023389545.1 Actinomycetes bacterium
GTGTGCACTGCCTCGACGACGCGCAGATCCCACCGGCCATATAACTGGACGCTCACGGAGACCCCCCTCCGCGCGGCGAGGGCGTCCCCGCGCGCACCGTTGCCGGGGGCGAGCCCGACTCTTGCCAGTGTCACATCGGCCCCAGGGGCGCGCGAGCGGCAGCCGCTCCGAGGCTCCCCGGACTCACAGGCTCCTCTCAGGCGCGTCGAGGTCATGGGCGCCGCGACCTGGCCGATGGGATGAGCACGGCCGACATGCGCCGCACCGCCACCTGGAAGAAGACCGCCGTGCAGATCACCAGCGCCACCAGCGCCACCAGCGCCTCCGCCGCCAGCACCTCCGCCACGACCACCGAGCTGCAGCGCCAGCTCGCGGCCGATCAGCGCACGCTGGCCAAGCACCAGCGCGAGGGCGCCGACGCCGCCGTCATCGCCGCGGCGCAGGCGGCGGTCACAGCCGACCAGATCGCCATCGCGCAGGCCGCCGCCACGGGGACGATCGACACCATCGTGTGACCGAGGCCCACGGATGGGCGATTCGCGGCCCAACCTGCCGACTTGCGGGTTATCGTCCCTCGATACCCCTTCCCCGGTCGGTCCCCCGGCCTCTGCGCCATGGAGCCCGAGAACCACATGCCGACCCATCCCCGCCGCCTGCTCGCGCCCGTCGCGCTCGTCGCCCTTCTGCTCCTGACCGGGTGCACATCCTCGGACACGCCCGCAGCACCGGCGGACGCGGACGGCTCCCCCTCCGCTGGCCAGGAGCAGAGCCCGGCGGCGACCTCGAGCGCGGACAGCGCGGCCTTCACGACGTCGGCGGTGCTCGCCGAGCAGACGTTCGACGTGACCACGAGAAGCGACGACGCCGGCGGCACGATCACCACCACACTGCGCGCGCTCGAGGTCAAGGGCGACGCGATGACGCTGCGCTGGGCGCTGCGGTGGGACAACGACGACGCGCCCGACGATGAGACTGCCAGCCTCTACAAGCTGGGGCTCGCCAACGCCAACTCACCCGTCCTCACCGACCCGGTGAACCTCAAGCAGTACCGCTCGCTGTGCACCGAGGGCTCCTGGCAAGGAGACAAGGCCGGCCAGGAGACCTGCGCACGCACGGCGCTCGTGTCGCCGTCCAACTCGTTGTTCCTCGAAGTCCCCAACCACACCACCGTCGAGGCGTGGGCGGTGCTCCCGGCCCCCGAGGACGATGACGCCGTCTTCGAGGTGCTGGTGGCCGATGGCTGGCCGGCGTTCTCGGGCGTCCAGCCGACCCCCGCGCCATGAGCCCGATGCGCCACGCACCGCGCCGACGCCTCCTGGTCCCCGCCCTCGCGGCAGCGCTGCTCGTCCCGTGGGCCACCCCGGCCGTCGCCGATCAGGACGCCGACCTGGCCCGCCTGGAGCAGGCCGTCATCACCCCGGCGATGCTCGCGGACGCCGTCCTGGACCTGGACGCCGCGTCGGCGGTGTTCGACCTGTCGCAGTCAAGCGCGGTGCGAGGGCTCGAGCAGACGAAGAAGGAGGCGGGCGCCGCTGTCGTGACCCTCACGTCGGACCTGCTCTTCGACTTCGGCGAGTCGGCGCTGACTCCGGCGGCGAGCGCGGCGCTCGCCGAGATCGCCCAGGCGATCGGCCAGGGCGCCGCGGTGGCCGTCGCCGGGCACACCGACTCGCTCGGCGGGGATGCCGTCAATGTGCCGCTATCCCAGGCCCGAGCCCAGGCGGTGGCCGACGTGCTGGCGGCGACGCGCCCCGACCTGGTGCTGACCGTCACCGGCCACGGCAGCGCCGTCCCCGTGGCCTCGAACTCCGGCGAGGGCGGCGACAACCCGGCGGGCAGGGCCCTGAACCGCCGGGTCGAGCTCACGTACGCAACGACCCCGTAGCCCGCTTGCGCATGCCGGCACGGCTCGGGATGCTGGCGCTTCGAGTACCTGGACGCATGAGGAGCCGGCCGAATGCCCGTACCGCAGCCCTTCGACCACATCTTCACCGCGCCCATTGGCGTCGAGGTGAAGGGCGAGACCTGGTCATGCGTCGAGCTGCCAGGATCCGCTGAGTTGTTCGGCACGGGGAAGTCCGTGAAGGTCGTCGCGACGGTGGACGGGCAGCCGCTGACGGCGGCGTTCATGCCGACGGGCGCCGGCGGCCACATGCTGTCGATCAGCGCCAAGCTCCGCTCCCGATTGGGCAAGGAGATCGGCGACGACGTCACGGTGCACATCACCGAGCGGCTGAGTTGAGCAGTTGGCCCTAGACACGCGTCAGGGCCGGCCGGGCAGTCCCGACCGGCCCTGACGCGTCGTCGTCCTACAGCGCCGCGGTCGCCTCCTTGGCCGCGGCGTGGCGCCCGCCGATGTATCCGAAGGTCATCGCGGGGCCGATGGTCGAGCCGGGGCCCGGGTACGTGTTGCCCATCACCGAGGCGGACGTGTTGCCCGCCGCGTACAGCCCTTCGATCACGGAGCCATCCTCGCGGAGCACGCGCGCGTGCTCGTCCGTCAGCAGCCCGCCCTTGGTGCCGAGGTCGCCGGGGTAGATTTTGATGGCGTAGAACGGCGGCTTGCTCACGGCGCCCAGGTTCGGGTTGGGCTTGACCCGCGGGTCGCTGTAGACGCGGTCGTAGGCGCTGTCTCCACGGTGGAAGTCCTCGTCCACGCCGGTGGCGGCGAACTGCGCGAACCGGCCGGCGGTGCGCCGCAGGCCGTCCTTGTCGATCCCCATCTTCTCGGCGAGCTCCTCCAGGGAGTCGGCCTTGGTCATGAACCCGGACTCGATGAGCTTCTTGGGCGTCATGCCGGGCAGGGCCATGCCGAACGGGTACCGGGAGCGGTGCCGCGAGTCGATGATCAGGTAGCCGGGGATGGCAGGGACTGTCGCGTTCCGCTCGTACTGGTGGTGCCCGGCGTCGACGTACGACTCGGACTCGTTCATGAACCGCTCGCCAGCGGAGTCGACGATGAACCCGTGGGGCAGCGACCGCTCGGCGAGCAGGAACTGCGCGGCGCCGTCGGGCTTGAGCACCGACGGCCCCCACCAGGCGTCGTCCATCAGCGCGAGGGCCGCGCCGGCGGCGATCCCGGCCTGGATGACCTCGCCGGTGTCGCCGGGGTTGGCGCTGGTCCACTGCGTGGTGATGGGGTGCGGGTGGTGCTTCTGCCGCATCTCGTCGTTGTGGGCGAAGCCGCCGGCGGCGAGCATGACGCCGTTGCGGGCGCCAACGCGCATCCGCGTGCCCTCGTGGTCGACGACGACCCCCACGACGGCCCCGTCCTCGATGATCAGCTCGACCAGCGGCGACTCGAGCCAGATGGGGATGTCCCGCTGGAGCGCGAGGTGCAGCAGCTGGCCCATGAGGCTGTTGCCCAGCCCGACGAGCTTCTTGCCGAGCAGTCGGCTGCCGATGGTCTGGAAGCCGACCACGTTCGCGGCGGTGAGGAAGCCCTTGATGGTGCGCAGCGAGACGTTCATGGCCGCGACCTCGTAGGTGTGCACGGGCATGGGGATCAGCCCGCGGATCTTCGCGCCCCACGGTCCGAGCTTGCGCATGTCCCAGCGGTCGCCCTCGATGCCTCTTCCGATGGCCATGCCGCCGGGCTTCTCGGGGTAGTAGTCGGCGTAGCCACGCCCGTAGACGAAGCGGAAGCCGAGGCCGCGCAGGAACTCGACC
The DNA here is from genome assembly GCA_023389545.1 of Actinomycetes bacterium. Taxonomy (GTDB): domain Bacteria; phylum Actinomycetota; class Actinomycetes; order Actinomycetales; family Cellulomonadaceae; genus Cellulomonas_A. The sequence goes on from JAEWEI010000013.1 coordinate 3,670, forward strand.
ATCGCGGGCCCCTCGGTGAGGAACGCGTGCCGCCGCTCGGGGGAGCTGGCGGGGCCGACGTCGCCGATCACCTCGTCCATGTAGGCGCGCGCGGACTCGTAGGAGTCGGAGACGCCCGCGTCGCGCATGACGGGGTTGTTCGGCACCCACAGGCCGCCGCCGGACATCGCCGAGGACCCGCCGTACAACTCTGTGCTCTCGAGGACGAGTGGCTCTTTGCCAGACTCCTTGACCGCGAGCGCCGTGGTCATCGCCGCAGAGCCCGTGCCGACGACCACCACGTCGACGACCTTGTCGAACTTGCCCATCGCACTTCCCCTTCGAAGTCGGATGCGCCAGCGATCCGGACACCGGCGTCCACTTCAAGGTACTGGGGACGTGCGCGGCCCGCCAGGGACCGAAGGCCTCCTGCCCCGCTCGGCTACGCTCGTCGGGTGACCCAACGGCGCGACGCCCAGCGCAACCGGGCCCGGCTCATCGCCGCCGCCGCCGAGGTCTTCCGCGAGGAAGGCGCCGCCGCGCCGCTCGACCTCGTCGCCCGACGCGCCGACGTCGGACGCGGAACCCTCTACCGCCACTTCCCCGACCGCGGGGCCCTCATCGCCGCCGTCCTCAAGATGCGCATGGACGCCCTCGAGCAGTACGCCGCCGACTACACCGGCGACGACCTCCTCGAGCACCTCCTCGCCGAGATCCTCGCCCTCCAGCTCGACGCGCCTGGGCTCGCCACCGCCATCCGCGCCGCCGCGGGCTCCGACGAGCCGCTCGGCGCGATGTTCGAGCAGACGCGAGCGCTGCTCTCGACCGCGCTCGACCGGGCGCACGCCGCCCACTTGGTGCGCGACGACCTCACCCTCCCCGAGGTCATGCTCGCCATCGCCATGCTCGACGGCGCCGTGTCGGCGCACACCCGCCTGCCCGAGGACGCCCCTGTCGAGCTGGCCCTGGCGATCGTGCTGCGTGGGATGCGCAGCCCAGCGAGGTCACGGCTCCCCGTGCCCGACCCCGCGCTGCGCCTGCCGACGGCCCAGGACCTCCAGCCCGACGACTGACCACGACGAAGGGGCCCGCCGTCTGGCGAGCCCCTCCCCCTTCCTCCACCGAGGTCAGACGTCCGCGGTGACCGCCTCCACGCGGGGCTGCGGGTTCGCCGCGGCGACCTTCTGATAGTCGGGCAGGTCCGTCCAGAGCTCGTCCTTGAGCGGGTTGAGCCGCCGGACGATGATGCGGCGCACCTGGTACACGGCCACCGCGATGTTCGCGACGAGGGCCAGCGCGCTGACGATGAACAGCGCCTTCGGGTCGTGTGAGGAGTCGACGGCGAACTTCGAGTCGGAGACGAACGCCGGCACGGCCATCGTGAACATCATCCAGAACGCGAGCGTCTGGGCACGGTGCTGCAACCAGGCGCCGCGCTTGATGAAGAACGCGGGGATGGTGCAGGACACCAGGAGCGCGGCGCCGGCGTAGAACGCGTGGTCGCCGACGCAGTTGTAGACGTACGCGAAGTTCCACAGGTCGTACGCGATGATCCAGAACCAGACCATGTCCGGCCACACCATGTCGCGCTTCTTGTCCTGGCTGATGACGATGCCCGCCCACCCGCAGATGGTCAGCAGGTTGAGCAGCCCGGCGATGCCGTTCATGACGTTCCAGGGGCCGCCGACCATCATGACCCCGTCGACCATGCCGTTCATCGACGTGACCTGGAAGTCACGGATGACGGCCTCGAGGATGTTGAGCGCCAGGATCGCGGCGGGGAACATCAGCGCGTACTTGTTGCGGGCGATGCGCGGGTAGTACCGCAGCAGCATGAACCCGATGCACCCGGCCAGTGCCGAGTACACCTTGACCCAGTGGAACCAGCTGCCGGTGCTGGACCCCTCGCCGGCGGTGTTCGGCCACACGAAGATCGTCAGGATGATCGGCAGCACGATGAACAGCACGATCGCCGCGCGCTTGCTGGAGCGCGCGATCTCGTTGGCGAGCATGAGGGCCGCGACGACCGCGACCCACATGAGCGCCGAGTACCAGGGGATGGACTCGAACAGGAACATCTCGTCACTCGCCTTCGGG
>JAEWEI010000027.1 GCA_023389545.1 Actinomycetes bacterium
CCTGCGGGGCGATGTCGCGCACGTCCACGCCGTCGATGAGCACCGCGCCCGAGCGCACGTCGTAGAACCGCGCGAGCAGCTTGGCGACCGTCGACTTCCCGGCGCCCGTCTCCCCCACGAGGGCAACGCTCTGCCCGGCGGGCACGTGCAGGTCGAGCCGGGGCAGCACTGTGGGCCCGTCCCCGTAGCCGAACTCCACGCCGGCGAGCCGCACGTCGCCGCGCGGGCTCGGCAGCCGGACCGGGTGGGCGGGCTCCGGGACGCTGGGCTCCTCGGCGAGCAGCTCGGCGAGCTTCTCCAGCGCGGCGGTGGCCGACTGGAACGAGTTGTAGAACATCCCGATCTGGGTCAGCGGCGAGAAGAACCGCTTGGCGTACAGCACCGCCGCGGCGAGCACCCCGACCTCGAGCCCGCCGTCGATCACCCGCAGGCCGCCGACCAGCAGGACCGCGGCGACTGTCACGTTGCCGATGAGCGTGAGGCCTGAGTCGAAGACGCCGTTGAGCCGGATGCCCTCGGCGCTGGCGCCGCGGTACTCCTCGGACAGCCGCCCGTAGTCGGCGGCCACCGGGCGCTCGCGCCGGAACGCCTGCACCGCGCGAATGCCCGTCATGGTCTCCACGAAGCGCACGATGAGCCGCGCGGCGGCGGTGCGCTGCTTGCGGTACTGCGCCTGCGAGCGGGCCTGGAACCAGCGGGTGAGCAGCACCCCGGGGACCACGGCGATGAGCAGCACCACCCCGCTCGGCCAGTCCAGGACCAGCAGCGACACGGCGGTCAGCACCATCGCGAGCGCACTGGAGGCCAGGGTGGTGATGCCGCCGTCGAGCAGCTCGCGCACCGCGTCCAGGTCGGAGGTCTGCCGCGAGATGATCCGGCCGGACGTGTAGCGCTCGTGGAACTCCAGACTCAGCAGCTGGGTGTGCCGGAACGCGCGGCGGCGCAGGTCGAGCAGGATCGCCTGGCTCACCCGTGCCGCGGCGCGCACCACGGCGGCGGTGAGGACGCCGCCGAGCACCGCTGTGACGAGGTAGCCGCCTGCGGCGAGCAGCAGCGGCACGGGGTCGCCGTCGCGCATCGCGGGCAGCCCCCTGTCGATCGCCACGGCCACGAGCGCGGGCCCGGCCACCTGGGCGGCCTGGGCGGCGACGACCAGCGCGACGGTTCCCCAGGCAGGGCCGGCCACAGGCCGCAGCAACGAGCGGAGCAGCCGCAGCGACAGGCGCCGGACGTGGGAGTGGTCGACGTCGGCGCCCTCCAGCAGCGCGGCGCTCATCGCTCGCTCCCCGGCCGGGGGCGGCCCACGGGCTCGTCCAGGTCGAGCAGGCCCGCGAGCGGGTCCTGCGGGGCGACCTCCCGGGGGTCCGGCCCGAGCGCGGTCAGCACGTAGCGGTAGTGCGGGTGCCGCGCCAGCAGGTCGGAGTGCCTGCCCACGCCGGTGATGCGCCCCTCTTCGAGCACCGCGACCCGGTCCGCGAGCGCGACAGTGGAGGGCCGGTGCGCCACCACCAGCGTCGTGGCGCCCGTGAGAGTCGCGCGCAGCCGTGCGGTGACAGTGGCCTCGGTGGCCACGTCGAGCGCCGAGAGCGGGTCGTCGAGCACCAGCACCCGGGGGCGCACGGCGATGGCGCGCGCGAGGGCGATCCGCTGCCGCTGCCCGCCGGACAGGCTCATCCCCTCCTCCCCGATCACTGTGTCGAGCCCGTGGGGCAGGTCGTCGACGAAGCCGGCGGAGGCCACATCGAGCGCCTCCCGGACCAGCGCGTCGGCAGCCTCGGGGCCGAGCGCCTCGGCGTCCACGCCGAGCAGCACGTTCTGGCGCACCGAGGACGAGAAAAGGATGGGGTCCTCGAACGCGACGGCCACCGCGCGGCGCAGTTCGGCGCGCGTCAGCTCGCGCACGTCCACGCCGTCGAGCAGGACGGCGCCGCCAGTGACGTCGTACAGCCGGGGCACGAGCTGGGCCAGCGTCGACTTGCCGCTGCCGGTCAGCCCGACAAGCGCCAACGTCTCCCCCGGCTCGATCTCGAGGCTCACGCCGTCCAGCACGTCAGGTGACGTCGCGGGCGCCGTCGGGTGCCGGAACCGCACGTCGGCGAGGACGACGCGGCTGCCCCGGGGGTCCGGCGGCGGCAGGGTCTGCGAGTCCTCCGGATCGGCCACGACGTTGGGCGTGTCCACGACCTCGATGTACCTGTCCAGGGCCGCGCGCGCGTCGAGCGTCATCGCCAGGAGCTGGCCGAGCCGCTCGAGCGGTCCGTTGACCACCGCCGCCGTGGCGAAGAACGCGACCAGCGCGCCGACGCTCACGGCGCCCTCGGCGGCCAGCCACACTCCGAGCCCGAGCGACACCGCCAGCACCGACTCCGGCAGGGCGCTCAGGGCGAAGCTCACCCGGGACAGCGTGCGGGCCTTGTGGATCTCGGTGGACCGCAGGTCCTCCGCCTGCCGCGCGAACTCGTCCAGCGCATCGCCGCCCCTGCCGAAGGCCTTCAGCACGCGGATGCCGTGCACCGACTCCTCGACTGTGGTGGCCAGGTCGCCCGCCTGGTCGCGGGCCTGCCGGGCGACGATGTTGTAGTCCCCGCGGAACCGGAACCCGAGCCACACGACAGGCGTCGCGCCCAGCAGGTAGACGAGGCCGAGCTGCCATGCGGTGGCCAGCATCAGGCCCACGCCCACCACCGCCGTGGACGCGCTGACCACGAGCATGACCAGCCCGAACGCGAGCCAGCGCCGCACCATGCCGAGGTCGGACATCGCGCGCGAGAGGAGTTGGCCGCCGGACCAGCGGTCGTGGAACGCGACCGGCAGCTCCAGGAGCCGGCCGAACAGGTCGGTGCGCATCTGGCGCTCGACAGTCGTGGCCGGCGTGAGGATGAGCGCGCGGCGGCACCACACCAGGAACGCCTCCAGCACGCCGAGCGCGAGCACCAGGCCCGCGGCCAGCACCACCCCGCCCCGCGAGCCCTCCGAGAGCAGCGGGCCGTTCACGACCTCGCGCAGCACCTGCGGCACGGCCAACGCCAGGAGGCTCGCGCCAAGCGACGCGGCGCCGCCCGCGGCGATCCGCGGCAACGCCGGCCGCGCCCAGCGGAGCAGTCGCGCCATCGCCCGCGTGGTGGAGAGACGTTCGAGGGGCACCCTGGGCAGCCTACGGACGGCGGGCCCGCCTCACACCCCGGTTCGGGCCGTCTTCGTGTTGCTCGCCTGGGCGCGCGGCCGCACCACCAGCAGGTCGATGTTGACGTGCGGCGGGCGGCTGAGCGCCCACGCGATCGTGTCCGCGACGTCGTCGGCGACCAGCGGCTGATAGCCCTCGTAGACGGCGGCGGCGCGCTCCGCATCGCCGTCGAAGCGCACGAGCGAGAAGTCGGTGGCCACCGCGCCGGGGGCGATCTCGATCACTCGCATCGGCTCCCCGGCGAGCTCCCAGCGCAGGGTCGTGGCGAGCATCCGCTCGGCGTGCTTGGCGCCGGTGTAGCCCGCGCCGCCCTCGTACGGGCCGTGCGCGGCGGTGGACGTGAGCACCAGCACGTCGCCCTCGCCGCTCGCGCGCAGCAGGGGCAGCAAGGCCTGCGTGACACGCAGCGTGCCGAGCACGTTGAGCTCGTACATGCGGCGCCACTGGTCGATGTCCGCGTGCTCCACGGGGTCCAGGCCGAACGCGCCGCCCGCGTTGTTCACCAGGGCGTCGAGCCCCCCGGTGGCCTCGACGTGCGCGGCCAGCCGGGCCACGTCCTCGTCGACGGTGACATCCGCGACGAACGTCTGCGCGCCGGTCTCGGCGGCCAGCTCGTCGAGCAGCTCGGCGCGACGGGCGGTGGCCAGCACGTCCCAGCCGTCGGCGCGCAGGCGGCGCACGGTCGCGGCGCCGATGCCGGAGGACGCCCCCGTGACGACGGCGCGGCGCGGACGGGACGGGGCGGTGCTCATGCGATCTCCTCGGGGGATGGGCGTGCGGGACGGCGGCGGGCGGCCGTCGGTCTGAGACTACGGATCCCGGCGCGTCACCCGCGCGCGAGCCGGGCGCCGGGGCCGACCTCGGCGAGCACCTCCGCGAGGAGGGCCACCCCCTCGGCGGCCTCGTCGGCGGTCACCACGCACGGCGGGACCACGTGCACACGGTTCTCGGCGAGGAACGGCAGCAGCCCCCGGGCGAGGCAGCCCGCCTTGACCTGGGCCATCACGTCCGCGCTCACGGGCTCGCGGGTCGCGCGATCGGCCACGAGCTCGACGGCCCAGAACACGCCGAGCCCGCGGACCTCGCCCACCAACGGGCTGCGCTCGGCAAGCTCGGCCAGGCCGGGCCCCAGCACGTCGCGGCCGATCGCGGCGGCGTGCTCCACGATCCGCTCGTCCTCCATCGCCTCGATGGCCGCCACGATCGCGGCCATTGCCAGCGGGTGGCCCGAGTAGGTCAGGCCGCCGGGGAACACACGATCGTCGAAGGTCGCGGCGATCGGGGCGGAGATCATCACCCCGCCGGCGGGCACGTACCCGGAGTTGACGCCCTTGGCGAAGGCGACCAGGTCCGGGCGGACGTCGAAGTGGTCGAGCGCCAGCCACGCGCCGCTGCGCCCGAACCCGGCCATCACCTCGTCGAGGATCAGCAGCACGCCATAGCGATCGGCGATCTCCCGCGCCCCGGCGAGGTAGCCGGGCGGCGGCACCAGCACCCCGGCGGTGCCAGGGATCGTCTCGAGCAGGATCGCGGCGACGGTCTCGGGCCCCTCTGCCTGGATCACGCGCTCCAGGTGGCGCAGCGCCCGCTCGCACTCCTGCTCGGGGCTCGTCGCCCAGAACTCCGTGCGGTACAGGTACGGCCCGAACACGTGCACGTGGCCGCGCGCGTACTCGTTCGGCACCCGGCGCCAGTCCCCCGTGGCGGCCACCGCCGCGCCGGTGTTGCCGTGGTACGAGCGGTACGTCGAGACGACCTTGTCGCGGCCCGTGTGCAGGCGGGCCAAGCGGATGGCGTTCTCAATCGCGTCGGCGCCGCCGTTGGTGAAGAAGACGTGGGAGAACCCCGCCGGGGCGTGCTCGAGCACCTTCTGGGCGGCGCGGCCGCGCACCAGGCTCGCCGTCGAGGGGGCGACGGTGGCCAGGGTGGCCGCCTGCTCCTGGATCGCGGCGACGACCCGGGGGTGCTGATGGCCGATGTTCGTGTTGACGAGCTGAGAGGAGAAGTCCAGGTAGCGGCGGCCCGCGTGGTCCCACACATGCGAGCCCGATCCGCCCGCCACCACGAACGGGCTCAGGCGGGCCTGCGCGGACCAGGAGTGGAAGACGTGCGCGCGGTCGAGGCGCAGCGCCAGGTCGTCGCCG
>JAEWEI010000123.1 GCA_023389545.1 Actinomycetes bacterium
GGTCGTCGAGCCGGCGTTGCGCGTCACGGACCCGGCGCGCCACCTGCTGCTCCACGCGGTCGCCGATCATGCCGAAGGACATCTTGTTGTTGTCCCGCCGGGGCGCGTTGTGCCCGACGGCGCGGGACGTCACACGCACCGACCGTCGCAGGGCGGCGAGCTCCTCCCGCTCCGCCAGCCAGCGTTCCTCCCACCGCCCACGCTCGATCCGCTGGGCGTCGAGGTAGTCGGTGTACGTGCCGCCGTACAGCGTGGGGCCGTCGAGCGAGGGGTCGAGGTCGAAGACCTCGGTGCACACCTCGTCGAGGAACACGCGGTCATGGCTTGCGAGCACCACGGCGCCGGGCAGGTCCCGCAGCGCGGCGGCCAGGAACTCCGCGGCCTCGTCGTCCAGGTGGTTCGTGGGCTCGTCGAGCACCACCGCCGATGGGCGCCGCACCAGCACCGCCGCGAGCGCGAGCCGGCTGCGCTGACCGCCCGACATCCGCCCGGACGCCCGGTCCCGAGGCACATCGGCGAGGCCCAGCCCGGCGAGCACCATCTCGGCCCGGCGATCGGCGCCCCACACGTCCGCGGCCTCGGCGCGGGCCAGGGCGCGCTCGTAGACCCGTGCGCCCACGCCATCAGGGTCGTCAGCGAGCGCGCCGGCTGCCGCTTCGAGCTCGGCCTCGACGGCCCGCACATCGGCCAGGGCGCCGGCCATCACCTCGGCCACCGTCGCGGACGGGCCGAACGGCGGCTCCTGGGCCAGGTGGACCAGATCGGGCGGCCGCGCGACGGATCCCGCGTCGGGCGCCTCCACTCCGGCCAGCAACCGCAACAGCGTGGACTTGCCGATGCCGTTCTCGCCGACGACTCCCACGCGGTGGCCAGGATCGACAGACAGGCTCACGCCGCTCAGCACATGATGCGCGCCGTAGTAGCGGCTCAGGGACTCGGCCCGCAGCACGGGGCCAGAGGGCACAGCGATGGAGGGCGCAGAGGACAAGTGATCACCACCAGCGCGCCGCGGCCGGGGCGGGCGCGGCGCAAAGAGTCGGGTACGGACTCGGGGCGGATCACAGGCGCATGTCGAGGACCCTAGGCAGGCCGTGACTGCGACGTCCAGGCGTTTTCGCTAAACGGGCAGCGGCCGGAGCCAGCCTCTGAGTGTCTCGGCGAGCTTCGCGACGTCGTCGACCTCCCCTGCGGCGATGCTCAGCACAAGGTCGATGGCCTCGGCGTGAGGCGCCTCGATGAGGTACCCGTTCATCTCGTAGAACACGGCCATCGACACCCAGCCGAGTCGCTTGTTGCCATCGACCAGGCCGTGGTTGTGCACGACCGAGAGCAGCAGGGCGGCCGTCTTCTGGTCGAGGGTCGGGTAGGCGTCCTCTCCGAACACGGTGGCCCGGGGGCGCGCGAGCGCCGATTCCAGAAGGCCGTAGTCCCGCACCTCGGCGTCGTGTCCCAGGATTGCCGCCCCGAAGACCAGGAGGTCCTGCAGTTCGAGGTAGGTCGGGATCACGCGAGGGCGTCCAGGATCGCCTTGTCGCGCTCGAGCACCCGCGCGAGGGCGGCGTCACGACGCCGGTCCCGGTCAGAGGTGTACCGCTCGACTGCCTCGACGATCACCGCGTGCTCGGAACGGTGCTCCCTGGCAGCGGTCTCCTTGACGCGCGCCTGGAGCTCGGGCGAGAGACGGAGCGTGGTGGCCATTCCCACATGCTACTGGCCGATATCACGTGGTAGCACTCCACTCCACCGAGAGGCACAGGAGGACGCATGTCCCCCCGCGGGCTCAGGACACGCCGCTACCGTCGAGCCGTGCCCACCATCGATCGCGCCCGCCCTGCGCCCCGGTCCCGCCGCCGGTCGCCGGGGTGGGTCCCGAACCAGCACGGCGCGTGGGCGATGCTGCTCGTGCCGTTCGTGGTCGGCGCCCTGCACTCCGGGCTGGCGTGGCGGCAGCTCCCGCTGCTGGGGGTGTGGCTCGTCGGGTACTTCGCGTTCTTCGCGGCGGGGTTGTGGCTGAAGTCCCGTCGCAAGGCCCGCTACCTGCCGCCGGTGCGCGCCTACGGCATCGCGACGGCGGCGCTCGGCCTCCTGGTCGTGGCCGTCGCCCCCGAACTGCTGCGCTGGATCCCCGTGTACGCGCCGCTGATGGCCATCAGCCTGTCGTGCTCCTGGCGGCGGCAGGACCGCTCGTACCTCAACGACGGCGCCACCATCGTGGCGGCATGCCTGATGACAGTGGTCGCGGCGGGCGTCGGGGCCCACGCCGCGGGTAGTGACGCGTGGCTTCCCGGGGCCGGGCAGCCACGGATCTGGCTGCTCACCGGCCTGCTGCTCGCGTACTTCGGCGGCACGGTGCTCTACGTGAAGTCGATGATCCGCGAGCGCGGCAACCAGGCCGTCTACGCCGCGTCCGTCGGCTTCCACGCGCTGGCCGCTGTGGCGGCGGGCGTCGCGCAGCCGTGGCTCGGCGTGGTGTTCACGCTGTTCACCCTCCGGGCGGCGTTGGTGCCGCGGCTGTGGCCCGGCCTCGCGGCCCGATGGATCGGCGTCGGCGAGGTCGTCGCGAGCATCGTCCTGGCGGCGGCGCTGCTGGCACTCGTCTGACCACTGGAGCGCCCTACGGCGCCGCTTCACATGGGGGCCATCCCCTGACGGGCCCTGCTCTCTCGAGCCGGGCGACCCTCAGGGAGTCGCGCTCCCGCTCGGCAGCGCGCCGCCCGGCGGGATCGGCAGGACCTCCCCCGCGAGGAGCCTCTCGCCGCCGGCCACCTTGGCCTCCCAAGGGCTCTCGTTGTCCCACAGCGCGGCGAGCGCCTCCGCGTCCTCATACCCGTAGCCCGCATCGAAGAAAGCGCTGACCGCCGTGAGCTCGGGCTCGAGGGGGGCCTCGCCCGGATCCCGACGCGGCGGCGGCACCAGCTCACCGTCCAGGACCTTCTGGCCGATCAGCGCCTTGGTCTCGGTGACGTCCTTGCCCCAGAACTCGCCGATCCTCTCGGCGTCGGTGAACGTGTACCCCGCCCCCGCGAACGCGTCCCACTGCGCCCGGCTGAACCCGTCGGGCATCGGCGACCAGTTGACCCCCACCGCCTGCACGGCGTTCTCGACCACCCTCGCCACCTCCGAGTAGGGGTCGGCGGCGGCCGCGGCGCCAGCGCCCAGCACCGCCAGGGTCGAGGTCACCACACCCGCGACGGCGATCTTGGCGCCTCGGCGGGCGCCCGTTCCGGTGGGCAGTGCGGCGAGCCGGTCCTCGATGCGCGCGGCCACGACAGCCGCATCGGGCGTCGCCACCTCCCTCGAGCGCAGTGCTCGATTGATCCGGTCCATCAACTCGGCGTCCGGGCCGTGCGGGCCCAGGCCGGGGTGTCCCGACTCCCCGGCCAGGGGCCGCTGGGGGACGTCACCGTCGTCTGAGCCGTCGACGGCTCGCAGGTGGGTGCTCATGGCTGCTCCGTGGAGGTCGAGGGATCGGCGGCGCGCAGGGTGGCCAAGGCCCGGGAGGCGTGGGAGCGGACGGTGGCGGCGGAGGCGCCCAGAACCCTGGCGATCTCCAGATCGGCGAGGCCCTCGTAGAAGCGGAGCACGAGAACCGCCCGCTGTCGCGGGGGCAGCGCGGCCAGGCGCCGCCACATCCAGTCGTCCTCCACCACGCGCCCGGCGTGATCCTGCGCCGGGTCGGCGTGGGCGGCGAGGACATCGTCGGCCGCAGCGTGAATCGTGCGCACATGCCAGCGACGACGCCACGACAGGTGCTCGTTGGTGACCATGCGCCGCAGGTACAGGTCGGGGCGGTCCATCATCGCGATGCGGTTCCACCGCACGTGGGCGCGCAGCAGCACCTCCTGCACCAGGTCAGCGGCGGTGTGCCCGTCCCCGGTCAGCACCGTGGCGTACCGGAGCAGCCCCGGCAGATGGGCGCGCACCACGTCGTCGAGCCGCCGCCCGGGGCTCGCCGCGCTCTGTTCGCCGTCCCCCTCCGCTGGATCCGCCTGCATGGGCCGCCACGGCTGCACGCGAGGGATCGCCGCACTGTCCGGCCGGGCCGCCTGAGTCCACGTGCTCATCGGCGCACCCCCAGCAGGTCGTCGAGCGCGCCCCGTGGATCGCGCGCCGCCAAGCGGTCCGGGCGGGGGATCGGGCGCGGGTCGAGGCACCGGGTCAGCAGCGCCTCCACCAGGGCCGCGCGCCGCACGATGGAGTTGCCGTCCATGTCGCCGGGCAGGATGCGCACCTCCAGGGTGTCGCGCACCGGCCGATCGGTCAGCAGTTGCTTGAGGTTCACGTCGGCGAACTTGGTCACGCCCGCGCCCTGCGCGGCATCCCGCATGAGCGCCCAGGCGCTGCGATCGCCGGCCTCCTGCCACGGGAGCTCGACGAGGTCCACCAGCTCCTGCGTCAGCGGCGCCACCCGGCGGCAGTCGGGGTTCGCGTCGAGTGCCATCCACAACTCCTCGCGCCAGTGGCCGAACAGGCGCACCACGTTGGCGAACGACTCCGGGCGCCGGAAGGGCGCGCCGTCCACATGCACGTGCACCGCGGCCTCGCGCGGGACGGTGAAGCCGAGCTCGCGCGCGGGGACGAGCAGCCGCTCCAACGCCAGGGCGTGCTGGGACTCGAGCGGTGGCGTGACAATCTCGCAGGGCCGCTCACGGCCCGGCGGCAGTGTCATGGCCACCGCCACGGTGGCGCCCGCGGAGTCGTTCACGCGGGCCGCCCCGGCCAGCACGTCCACGCGGGCGCCGAACAGCTCGGCCACCGGCGCCAGCACTGTGGCCAGTGGCGCGTACGGGTCGGTGTGCCGCTCGATCAGGCGCAGCAGGCGCCCGTCGTCGCACAGGATGCGGTACCAGTCCCGGCGCCCGGGCGCCCCCGCATGCCCGGGCGCCGGGACGAGGTCCCGCTGGATGGTGATGTCGTCCACGAGGCGCGCGACCGGGCGGCCGTGCTCGTCGACCACATCGAACGCCGGCGACAGGTGCCGGAACACCCCCACCCCCGGCACCGCCGACGGCTCGCTGTCGACATGGAAGGACCGCCGCACCCGCCCAGCGCACCGCGCCGCGAGCTCATCCGCCAACGTCTGCCGGTCGGATCCGGCAGGCGCCAGCAGCTCGATCTCAAAGCCTGTGCGCAACAGCAGTTCGTCCACGTCGATGTCATCTCCTCGCGAGCAGTTCAGGGGCGTCGGGGTGGGTCAGGAGACTGCGGTCACTCCCCGACGCCCGGCTGCCCGCTCGGCGGCACCGGCAGGGCCTCGCCCGCGAGGAGCTTCTCCCCCGCCGCCACCTTGGCCTCATAGACGTCCTCCGAGCTCCACAGCGCGGCGAGCGCCTCGGCGTCCTCGAAGGTGTAGCCGGCATCCCAGAAGGCTGTCGTGGCCGTGATCGCCGGGTCCTCGACCTCGGGAGTCGGGGCGCCCAGCTCCGCCTGCTTGCCGTCCAGGATCAGCTGGCCCGCCCGGGCCTTGACCTCGAACGTGTCCTCGAGCTGCCACAGGTCGCCGAGCCTGGCGAGGTCCGTCGTGGAGTAGCCCG
>JAEWEI010000137.1 GCA_023389545.1 Actinomycetes bacterium
TGTCATCAAGGGCGAGCGCAAGGACGTCCTGCTGATCGACGTCACGCCGCTGAGCCTGGGCATCGAGACCAAGGGCGGGGTGATGACCAAGCTCATCGAGCGCAACACGGCCATCCCCACGAAGCGCTCGGAGATCTTCTCCACCGCCGAGGACAACCAGCCCTCCGTGCTCATCCAGGTGTTCCAGGGCGAGCGCGAGTTCGCACGGGACAACAAGCCGCTCGGCACGTTCGAGCTCACCGGCATCGCGCCCGCCCCGCGCGGCGTCCCGCAGATCGAGGTCACGTTCGACATCGACGCCAACGGCATCGTGCACGTCTCCGCGAAGGACCGCGGCACGGGCAAGGAGCAGTCGATGACGATCACCGGTGGCTCGGCTCTGCCGAAGGACGAGATCGACCGCATGGTCAAGGAGGCCGAGGCGCACGCCGCGCAGGACAAGGCCCGCCGCGAGGAGGCCGAGACCCGCAACTCCGCCGAGCAGCTCGTCTACTCGACCGAGAAGCTGCTCGCCGACAACGGCGACAAACTGCCCGAGGACGTGAAGACCGACGTCAACAAGGCCATCGACGAGTTGAAGACCGCTCTCGAGGGGGAGGACATCGAGCCGGTCAAGGCGAAGCACGAGCAGCTCGTCACCTCCGCGCAGAAGATCGGCGAGGCGCTGTACTCGTCCGACCAGGCCGGGGCGGCGGCAGGCGCCGGCGCCGCGGGCGAGGCGCCGTCCGACGCCGGGTCCTCGAGCACCAGCGACGAGGACGTGGTCGACGCGGAGATCGTGGACGAGGACGAGCAGAAGTGAGCGAGAACCAGGCCCGCGCCGGGGGAGAGGGCCAGCCCGACCCCTCCGGCGAGGAGACCCCCCGCTTCACCGACAAGAGGCGCGTCGACCCGGAGACGGGCGAGGTGCGCGAGCAGCCGGCGGCCGAGGAGCCCCAGGCCGACCCGCTCGCCGGGCTCGAGGCCGAGGCCGACGCCCACATGCACGAGCAGCTCGTGGCGGCCGAGGCCCTCGCGGCAGAGCGCCTCGACGAGCTGCAGCGCGCCAACGCGGCGTACTACAACCTCGAGCAGCAGTACACCGGCTACGTGAAGCGCTCGAAGGCCGACGCGGCCGTCGCGCGCGATCGTGGCGTCGCCGAGGTCGCCGAGGGGCTCATCCCGGTCCTCGACGACATCCAGCTCGCCCGCGAGCACGGCGACCTGGTGGGGCCGTTCGGCTCCATCGCGGAGAAGCTCGAGAGCATCCTGGCCCGGTTCGGCATCGTCAGGTACGGCGCCGAGGGCGAGGTGTTCGACCCGAACGTCCACGAGGCGCTCATGCACTCCCACTCGTCGGACGTCACCGAGCCGACCGTCGCGACGGTCCTGCAGCCCGGGTACCGCGCGGGGGACCGCATCGTGCGGGCCGCCCGCGTGGCCGTCATCGACCCGGACGCCTGAGGCGCCCTGTGCGCCCGGGCGCCGAGCATGAGTTGAGCGGGAGGGAGACGCCGTGAGCGGCCAGGACTGGCTGGAGAAGGACTACTACGCCGCTCTCGGGGTCCCCAAGGACGCCGACCAGGCCGCCATCAAGAAGGCGTACCGCAAGCTCGCGCGGCAGATGCACCCCGACCACAACCCGGACGACCCCACAGCTGAGTCGAAGTTCAAGGACGTCGGAGAGGCCTACTCGGTCCTCTCCGACCCCGAGCAGCGCCAGCAGTACGACCAGCTGCGGGCCATGGCCGGCGGCGCCCGCTTCTCCGGAGCGGGCGCCGGCGGTGGGGCCGCCGGGTTCGAGGACCTGTTCGGCGGGGGCTTCGGCGGCGGTGGGCAGCGCGTGCGCTTCTCCACCGGCGGCGGCGGCCAGGACATGCCGGGCGGTTTCGAGGACATCCTGGGCGGCCTGTTCGGCGGCGGCGCGGGTGGCGGGTTCGGCGGCTTCGGCGGAGCGCGCGGCCCTCGTCAGGGCGCCGACCTGGAGGCCGTGACCACCCTGCCGTTCCGGCAGGCCACCGAGGGGTCGACGGTCTCGCTCAGCGTGGAGGGGCGCACCGTCAACGCGCGCATCCCCCCGGGCGTCCACGACGGTCAGAAGATCCGGCTGCGCGGCAAGGGCCGGCCGGGCGTCAACGGCGGGCCGGCCGGCGACCTGGTCGTCACGGTGCGGGTCACCCCGCACCCCGTGTTCACGCTCGACGGCAACAACCTGCGCGAGACGGTGCCGGTGGCCTTCGACGAGGCAGCCCTCGGCGCGCAGATCGAGGTGCCGACCCTGGACGGCGGCACAGTCCGGGTGAAGATCCCCGCGGGCACGCCCTCCGGGCGGACCCTGCGAGTCAAGGGCCGGGGCATCACCACGTCCAAGGGCACCGGGGACCTGCTGGTCACCGTCATGGTCGTGGTGCCGCAGAAGCTCTCGGGCGCGGCACGCGACGCGGTCGAGGCGTTCGGGGTGGCGACCTCCGGCGAGGATGTGCGCGCGGACCTGCGAGCGCAGGCCCGCGCCTGATCTGACGGACCACGGCGAAGGGGCGAGACATGCTGGCAGACGACGCGCAGGTGTACGTGATCTCGGTGGCCGCCGAGCTCGCGGGCATGCACCCGCAGACGCTGCGCCAGTACGACCGGCTGGGCATCGTCTCGCCCCGGCGCACCCGTGGCCGTGGCCGCCGCTACTCGTGGCGCGACATCGAGCAGCTCCGTGAGGTGCAGCGCCTGTCCCAGGACGAGGGCGTGAACCTCGCCGGCATCAAGCGCATCCTGGACCTCGAGGCCGAGGTCGAGCGGCTCACCCAACAGGTGGAGTACCTGCGCTCGTTCGCCGAGCCCGGGCGGCGGGTGTTCACCGCCGGTCCCACGGGCGACGTGATCGCGATGCGCCGCGGGCAGCGGGCACGCATGAGCGAGCAGCGCAGCACAGGCGGGGCGATCGTGCTGTGGCGCCCGACCCGGCGCACGGAGATCACCTACCGCTGAGCAGCAGACTCCGCGTGGGAGGGCCGAGGAGCCCTCCCACGCGTCGCGGCTCAGTCGAGCGGCTCGGTCCAGAGGTAGACGTGCAGGTCCTCGCGGGACGCCGTGGTGGCGAGGTCGACGATGTCGGCCAGCACCGGCGCCAGCTCGGCGGCCGTCGCCTCCATCTCCTCGCTGGCAGCCCATCGCTCGGCCACCTCGCCGAGCGCGTCCTCGTCGTCGGTGCGCCCGAGCTCCACCAGCAGGTCGACGAGGAACGGCGGGAGCTCGAAGAGGTTCTCGTGGTCCAGGTCGACCTCCTCGAGCTCGAGGTCGCCTGAGCCGAAGCGGACCACCTCGGCGGCGATCTCGCCGAGCGCCTCGAGCTCGATCGCCCCGATCGAGGTGAGCTCGACGTGGGTCGCGGCATCGGGCGTCTCGCCGTCGTCGAGAGCGGCGGTGCGGATGAGTGCGGTCGCGTGGTCTGCTGCGAACAGCTCGCTGAGTTCGGCCATGAGCACACTCTGGCACCGGTGCGCCCGGGTGCGGCGCCCCGCGCGCCGCGCGTCTCACGGGTCCGTCTGGGTGATGTCCGGCACAGCCCGTCGGCGTGGCGCGGCGTTTCGCCCGGTGCGTCGCGCGACGGCGCGCGGGATGAATCGGGCGGGACCCTGTGGAGGGATCTGTGGAGGGTCATGTGGGGAGCCTGTGGACCCCCGAGAACACGCAGGTCCGGGCTCTGTCAGAGGCCGTCGATAGCCTGGAGTTGTCCACAGGGGGTGAAGAACGACACGCGTGTAAGCACAAGCGCTAGTGGTTCGAGCAAACGACGACCACTAGGTGTAGTGTCGAAGACCTCGCCGCGGGCAGTCCGCGGGTGCCACATCTCGGGGAGCCACGATGACGATCACGGTCTACAGCAAGCCGTCGTGCGTGCAGTGCACTGCTACCTACCGCGCGCTGGACAAGGCCGGTTTCGAGTACGAGATCGTGGACATCAGCCAGGACTCCGCCGCGCGTGACTACGTCGTGTCGCTGGGCCACATGCAGGCGCCCGTCGTCGTGGCGGACGGCGAGCACTGGTCCGGCTACCGGCCCGACCAGATCAAGGCGCTCGCCGAGCGGGCGGCGGTCGCGGTCGCCTGACCGCTCACGGCCCCACGGGGCTGGCAGCACGGCGTCATCGATCCACCTGAGGCGAGGGAGCCGCATCATGAGCTCGCTGGTCTACTTCTCGAGTGCGTCCGACAACACGCACCGGTTCGTCCAGCGCCTCGGGATCCCGGCGCAGCGCATCCCGCTGACGCCCAAGCAGCCCTTCCTGCACGTGCACGAGCCCTACGTCTTGATGACGCCCACCTACGGGGGCGGCAACGAGGGCGGGGCCGTGCCACGGCAGGTGGTCAAGTTCCTCAACGACGAGGGCAATCGCTCACTCATCCGCGGCGTCATCGCCGCGGGCAACACGAACTTCGGCGAGGCGTACTGCATCGCGGGGGACATCATCGCGGCCAAGTGCCACGTCCCCTACCTGTACGGCTTCGAGCTCCTAGGAACGACTGAGGACGTCACGCGCGTCCGCGAAGGGTTGGGAAGATTTTGGCAGCGACAGTCACGGATTCCGGCGTAGACGCGGGGCTCGACTACCACGCGCTCAACGCGATGCTGAATCTCTACGGGCCGGACGGCAAGATCCAGTTCGACAAGGACCGTGAGGCGGCGCGGCAGTACTTCCTGCAGCACGTGAACCAGAACACCGTCTTCTTCCACGACCTCGCGGAGAAGCTCGAGTACCTGGTCGAGAACAAGT
This sequence comes from Actinomycetes bacterium, assembly GCA_023389545.1. Lineage (GTDB taxonomy): Bacteria > Actinomycetota > Actinomycetes > Actinomycetales > Cellulomonadaceae > Cellulomonas_A. Next base: position 4,748 of record JAEWEI010000137.1, read on the forward strand.
ACTACGAGCCCGAGGTCCTCGCGCAGTACGACCCGGCGTTCGTCAAGAGCCTCTTCGAGCACGCCTACTCCAAGAAGTTCCGCTTCCAGTCGTTCCTCGGCGCGTTCAAGTACTACACGTCGTACACGCTGAAGACGTTCGACGGGAAGCGTTACCTGGAGCGGTTCGAGGACCGCGTCTGCATGGTGGCGCTCACGCTCGCCGCCGGCGACCAGGACTTCGCCATCAAGATGGTCGACGAGATCATCGCGGGCCGCTTCCAGCCGGCCACCCCCACGTTCCTCAACTCGGGCAAGGCGCAACGCGGCGAGGCCGTCTCCTGCTTCCTGCTCCGCATCGAGGACAACATGGAGTCCATCGCGCGAGGCATCAACTCCTCGCTGCAGCTCTCCAAGCGCGGTGGCGGCGTCGCGCTGCTGCTCAGCAACATCCGCGAGCACGGCGCGCCCATCAAGCACATCGAGAACCAGTCCTCGGGCGTCATTCCCGTGATGAAGCTGCTCGAAGACTCCTTCTCGTACGCGAACCAGCTCGGCGCGCGCCAGGGCGCGGGCGCCGTGTACCTGCACGCGCACCACCCCGACATCATGCGGTTCCTCGACACCAAGCGTGAGAACGCCGACGAGAAGATCCGTATCAAGACCCTGTCCCTCGGCGTCGTGATCCCGGACATCACGTTCGAGCTCGCCAAGAAGAACGAGCCGATGTACCTGTTCTCGCCCTACGACGTCGAGCGCGTCTACGGCATGCCCTTCGCGGACGTCTCGGTCACCGAGAAGTACCACGAGATGGTCGAGGACAAGCGGATCCACAAGACCAAGATCAATGCCCGCGAGTTCTTCCAGACCCTCGCGGAGCTGCAGTTCGAGTCGGGCTACCCGTACATCATGTTCGAGGACACGGTGAACAAGGCGAACCCGATCAAGGGCCGCATCACCCACTCGAACCTGTGCTCGGAGATCCTGCAGGTCTCGACGCCGTCCACGTTCAACGAGGACCTGTCCTACGACCACGTGGGCCGCGACATCTCCTGCAACCTCGGCTCG
>JAEWEI010000290.1 GCA_023389545.1 Actinomycetes bacterium
CGAGCCCGCGCTCGTCACCCTCCAGCGCCCAGGTGAGGACGACGATCCCGTCGCCCCCCACGTACTTGCCAGCCATGCCGGACGTCGTGCCGACCGACCGCAGGGACTGCGACGGCACCCACACGTCCGCCGCGCCGCGCCGCGCCACGAGGACCCCCCGCTCGAAGACCTGCGCCTGCGCCGCGCTGCGCACGCCCAGATCGTGCGCGACGACCCGGTCGAGCCAGTCGCCGGCGCGCGTCGACGAGATGTACGTGGCCTCCATCGGCTCGGTCACCGGCGCGCCCCGCAACGCCTCCGCGGGCGCCGCGGGCAGTTCGGGGACAGCGGCGGCGCTGCTCGTCCCACGGCCCTGCCACCCCCGGCGCATCAGCCACAGCGCCAGCAAGCCCAGGGCCAGCAGGACGACGATCGTCACGCCGGCCCGCATCAGGCGGACACCTCGCGCCCCGCGGCGCGCTGGCTGCCGTCGGGGTCGTCCTGCGCCTGGCCGCCGAGCACTGTGGCCCGGCCCCGCAGGAACGTGGCCACGACGGCGCCCGGCAGCTCACGGCCGCGGAACGGGGAGTTGGCGCTCGCGGTGCCCTGCTCCTCGGGGACTACCGTGCGGCGCACGGCAGGTGCGATGAGCACAAGGTTCGCGGGCTCCCCCACCGCCAGCGGCCGGCCCTGGTCCTCGACGCGGCCGATCGCCGCCGGGGCGGTGGACAGCACGCGGGCGACGTCCGCCCACGACATGCGCCCGGTGTCGACCATGGCCTCCTGCACCACCGACAGGGCCGTCTCCAGGCCCGTCATGCCGAATGCGGCGGCCGCCCACTCGCAGTCCTTGTCCTCGCGGGGGTGCGGCGCGTGGTCCGTGGCGACGATGTCGATCGTGCCGTCGGCCAGGCCGGCCCGGACCGCCTCGACGTCCACGGCGGTGCGCAAGGGCGGGTTGACCTTGAAGACGGGGTCGTAGCCGCGCGCCTCCTCGTCGGTGAGCATCAGGTGGTGCGGGGTGACCACGGCCGTCACGTCGATGCCGCGCGACTTCGCCCAGCGGATGATCTCCACCGAGCCGGCCGTCGAGAGGTGGCACACGTGCAGGCGCGCCCCGACGTGCTCGGCGAGCAGCACGTCGCGGGCGATGATCGCCTCCTCGGCGACAGCGGGCCAGCCCGCCAGGCCGATCTCGGCGGAGACGACGCCCTCGTGCATCTGGGCGCCTGCCGTCAGGCGAGGCTCCTGCGCGTGCTGCGACACGACCCCGTCGAACGCCTTGGTGTACTCCAGCGCGCGGCGCATCAGCACCGGGTCGTGCACGCACTTGCCGTCGTCGGAGAAAACCCGCACCCGGGCGGCCGAGGCGGCCATCGCGCCCAGCTCGGCCAGGTGCTCGCCCTCCAGCCCCACACTGACAGCGCCCACCGGGCGCACATCCACCCAGCCGGCGTCGCGGCCCAGGCGCCACACCTGCTCGACGACGCCCGCCGTGTCCTGCGTCGGCGTGGTGTTGGCCATCGCGTGCACCGCTGTGAACCCGCCGAGCGCCGCGGCGCGCGTCCCGGAGAGCACCGTCTCCGCGTCCTCGCGCCCCGGCTCGCGCAGGTGCGTGTGCAGGTCCACCAGGCCCGGCAGCAGCACCAGTCCCGCGCCGTCGACCACCACGGCGTCGTCGCCCGCCCGCGCTGCCGCGTCGGGTCCCATCGCGGCGATCACGCCGTCGGCGAGCAGCACGTCCACGGGCTCGCCGCCCAAGGGCGCCACAGCCCGGAGCAGATACGTCGTCGTCACGCTGCGTCCACCTTCACGTTCGTCGTCTGCTCCCCAGCCAGGAGCATGTACAGCACGGCCATCCGCACGGCCACCCCGTTGGCGACCTGCTCCACGATCACGGCGCGCGGCGAGTCCGCTGCCTCCGCCGAGATCTCCAGCCCGCGGTTCATCGGGCCGGGATGCATGACGATGGCGTGCTCGGCCAGGGCGCGCAGCCTGCGGCCGTCGAGCCCGTAGCCCCGCGAGTACTCCACCGGGCTCGGGAAGAACCCGCCGCCGGCGGTCGACATCCGCTCGCGCTGCACGCGGAGCATCATCACGGCGTCCGGCTGCTCGTCGGCCAGCACCGCGTCCAGGTCGTAGGAGACCTGCGCCGGCCACGCCTCGACGCCCACCGGCACCAGCGTGGGCGGCGCCACGAGCGTCACCTCGGCGCCCAACGTGTGCAGCAGCTGCACGTTGGAGCGGGCGACCCGGCTGTGCAGCACGTCCCCGACGATCGCGACCTTCAGGCCCTGCAGGTCGCGCCCGCTGGCATCGGCCCGCCCGCCGTCGCCCACCAGGTGGCGGCGGATGGTGTACGCGTCGAGCAGCGCCTGCGTCGGGTGCTGGTGCGTTCCGTCGCCCGCGTTGACGACGGCGCCGTTCGTCCAGCCCGAGTGCGCCAGCCGATGCGGGGCGCCGGAGGCCTGGTGGCGGATGACCACGGCGTCCGCGCCCATCGCCTGCAGCGTCTGCGCGGTGTCCTTGAGCGACTCGCCCTTGGACACGCTCGACCCCTTGGCCGAGAAGTTGATCACGTCCGCCGAGAGCCGCTTGGCGGCCGTCTCGAAGGAGATCCGGGTGCGCGTCGAGTCCTCGAAGAACAGGTTGACGACGGTGCGGCCGCGCAGCGTGGGGAGCTTCTTGATCTCGCGGGCCTGGGTCGCGGCCATCTGGCCCGCGGTGTCGAGCACCCGGATCGCCGCGTCGCGGTCGAGGTCCTGGGCGGAGAGCAGATGCCTCATCGCGCGCCCCCCGAGATGAGCACGGCGTCCTGGCCGTCGATCTCGGCGACCAGCACGCGCACCCGCTCCGAGGTGGAGGTCGGCAGGTTCTTGCCGACGAAGTCCGCGCGGATCGGCAGTTCGCGATGGCCGCGGT
>JAEWEI010000031.1 GCA_023389545.1 Actinomycetes bacterium
CCGGCGCCCAGGAACATGCCGGCCTTGAAGAAGCCGTGCGTGACCAGGTGGAAGATCGCCAGCGCGTAGCCGATCGGACCCAGGCCCGCCGCGAGGATCATGTAGCCGATCTGCGACATGGTCGAGGCCGCGAGGGCCTTCTTCATGTCGTCCTTCGCGCAGCCGACGATGGCGCCGAAGAGCAGCGTGATCGCGCCGATGATCACCACGACCAGGCGGGCGTCCGGGGCGCCGTCGTAGATCACGCCGGAGCGGACCACGAGGTAGACGCCCGCGGTGACCATCGTCGCCGCGTGGATCAGGGCGGAGACGGGCGTGGGGCCCGCCATCGCGTCGCCGAGCCAGGACTGCAGCGGGAACTGCGCCGACTTGCCGCACGCGGCGACGAGGAGCACCAGGCCCATCGCCGTGAGCGTCCCGGTGGACGCGGCGGGGACCCCGGCCTCCACGTCGGTGAAGCTCACGCCGCCGAACGTGGAGAACATCAGCATGAGGGCGACCAGCAGGCCGACGTCGCCGATGCGGTTGGCGATGAACGCCTTCTTCGCCGCGACCGCGTACGCCAGGTTGTGGTTCCAGAACCCGATCAGCAGGTACGAGGCCAGGCCCACGCCCTCCCAGCCGACGAACAGCAGGAGGTAGCTGTCGGCCAGCACCAGCAGCAGCATCGCCGCGACGAAGAGGTTGAGGTAGGCGAAGAACCGGCGCTTGGCCGGGTCGTGCTCCATGTACGCGATCGAGTACACGTGGATCAGCGAGCCCACGAACGTCACCAGCATCACGAAGGTGAGCGACAGGGGGTCGAGGCGCAGGCCCACGCTGAGGTCGAACGAGCCGACGGATATCCAGTCGAACATGTGCAGGTCGAGGACCCGCTCGGCCGAGGGGCGCCCCAGCAGCCCGATGATGTTCAGCAGGCCGACCACGAAGGCGCCGGCGGACATCGCCACGGCGAACCACGGGCCCCAGCGGTCGGAACGGCGCCCGGCGAGCAGCAGCACGGCGGCGCCGAGCAGCGGGAGCACGACCATCAGCGGCGCGAGTGCGAACACTCCGCCTTCGACGGTCTGCACCACGGCGGCGGGGGTGTCCGCGGCCAGGGCGAGGGGGGTCAGGGTGTGCACGTGCCGGCCCTCAGCTCTTCAGCAGGTTGACGTCGTCGACCGAGGCCGAACGGCGGGTACGGAAGATGGCCACGATGATCGCGAGCCCGATGACGACCTCGGCGGCCGCGACGACCATGACGAAGAACGCCATCACCTGGCCGTTCAGGTTGCCGTGGATCCGGGCGAACGTGACGAGCGCGAGGTTGGTCGCGTTGAGCATCAGCTCGATGCCCATGAACGCGATGATCGCGTTGCGGCGCACCAGCAGGGTGGCGGCGCCGATGCTGAACAGCAGCGCCGACAGCACCAGGTAGTGGGTGAGGGTCATGGCGTCTCCTCCGTGCCCCGCGGTGTGGTGATCGGTGTCGTCGGGCCGGACGTCTCGCCGACGTCGCCTGCCTCCTGGACGGGCGGGCCGATGTCGGCCCCGCCGGTGAACGGCTGGATCTCCGCGCGGAAGCCCGCGGTGCCGGCCTGCTGGCCGCGGATGCGCAGCACGCGCGACACGGACGACTCGATGGGCTGGCCCTGCGGGTCGAGCGCCGGCACGTCCATCGCGTTGTGCCGGGCGTAGACGCCGGGCGCGGGCTGCGGGGTGAGCGAGCCGCCGCCGAGCATGCGCGTCTCCTGGCGCTCGCGCTGCCCGATGCGCGGCACGAGGCGCTGGCGGTGCGTCAGGACGAGCGCGCCCAGCGCGGCCGTGACCAGCAGCGCGCCGACCACCTCGAACGAGAACACGTACTGCCCGAAGATGATCCGGGCGACGCCCACCGGGTTCGAGTCGGCGTTCGCCGCCTCGAGCCCGACGGGGTTGTACGTGGCCCGGCCGACGACGCCCACGAGCACGCTTGCCAGGCCGATGCCGGCGAGGATCCCGATCCAGCGCTGGCCGCGCAGCGTCTCGACCAGCGAGTCCGACGCGTCGACGCCCACGAGCATCAGCACGAACAGGAACAGCATCATGATCGCGCCGGTGTACACGACCACCTGCACGACCCCGAGGAACGGGGCGTCCTGGGCGACGTAGATGAACGCGAGGGAGATCATCACGACCACGACGGACATCGCGGCGTGCACGGCCTTGCGGGCGAACAGCAGGCTCAGCGCGGCGATGACCATGATGGGCGCGAGGACCCAGAACAGCACGGCCTCACCCGTGCTGGTGACGCCGGTGTCGCTGAGGACCGTCGGCAGCACCGAGGCGAGGGGGCTCATCGGTTCTCCGGGTTGTGGGCGTGGGCCAGGCGCTCCGCGGCGCGCTGGGCGCCGGGCAACGTCGGGTCGTCGGGGCGGTGCTCGGCGACCCACTCGACCTGCGCGGGGGCCGGGCCGGTGATCTCGCCGCGGTAGTAGTCCGTGTCGGTCGTGTCGGGCGCCATGGGGTGCGGTGCGGCCAGCATGCCGTCGAGCATCGGGGCCAGCAGGTCGTTCTTCTCGTAGATCAAGCCCTCACGGGTGGGGCCTGCGAGCTCGAACTCGTTGGTCATCGTGAGCGCGCGCGTCGGGCACGCCTCGATGCAGAGCCCGCAGAAGATGCAGCGCAGGTAGTTGATCTGGTAGACGCGGCCGTACCGCTCGCCGGGCGACATCTGCTGCCCGGGCGAGTTGTCGGCGCCCTCGACGTAGATGGCGTCCGCGGGGCACGCCCACGCGCACAGCTCGCAGCCGATGCACTTCTCGAGGCCGTCCGGGTACCGGTTGAGCTGGTGGCGGCCGTGGTAGCGCGGCTGCGGCGGGACCTTCTCGTACGGGTACTGCTCGGTGATGACCGGGCGGAACATGTTGGAGAACGTGACGCCGAAGCCGCCGACGGGGGCCAGCACCTCCCTGATGCCCGAGCGCTTCGGGATGAGGGACTCGTACGCGCCGGGGGTCGCGACCTCGCCGCCGGGCTTGCTCGGCGTGACGTCCTTGGGCTGATCAGCCACGGTGCGCCTCCTGGGTGACCTGGGGGGTCTCGGTCGGGTCGCCAGCGCTGCGGGAGCGGCGCGGGGACGGGGGCAGTGCCTGGCCCGGCAGCGGCGGGACCGGGTAGCCGCCCGCGAACGCGTCGATGACCACCGGGTCCTCGACGGTGCCGCGGGGCGGGCCCTCCGGCTCGGGCCGGGGCTTCTCGGGGATGAGGAACGAGATGCCGACGGCGACGACGACGACGCCCGCCAGCACGAACAGGATCGTCTGCAGGTCCACGTCGGTGAAGTTGCGCACACCCTGCACGATCGACACGCACACCACCCACGCGAGCGCGATGGGGATGAGCACCTTCCAGCCGATCTTCATGAACTGGTCGTACCGGAAGCGCAGCACCGAGCCGCGGATCCACACGAACACGAACATGAACAGCCAGACCTTCGCGACGAACCACAGCACCGGCCACCAGCCGGTGTTGAACATGCCGTCGTTGATCCACGAGATGGGCCACGGGGCGCGCCAGCCGCCGAAGAACAGCGTGGTCGCGACAGCCGAGACGTTGATCATGTTGATGTACTCCGCGAGGAAGAACCACGCGAACTTCATCGACGAGTACTCGGTCATGTAGCCGGAGACGAGCTCGCCCTCGGCCTCGGGGAGGTCGAACGGCAGCCGGTTCGTCTCGCCCACCATCGCGATGATGTAGATGACGAACGCGGGCAGCAGCGGCAGGAACCACCAGACCTGGGTCTGGGAGCCGACGATCTGCGAGGTCGACATCGACCCCGCGATGATGAACACGCTGACCAGGGACAGGCCCATCGCCAGCTCGTAGGAGATCACCTGCGCGGTGGACCGCACCGCGCCGAGCAGCGGGTACGTCGAGCCCGAGGACCAGCCGCCGAGCACGATGCCGTACACGCCCACCGAGGTGCACGCGAGGATGTACAGCACAGCGACCGGGAAGTCGGTGAGCTGAAGCGGCGTCACGATGCCGAACATGCTCACGCTGGGCCCGAAGGGGATCACCGCGAACGTCAGCAACGAGCAGAACACCGCGATCATCGGCGCGACGAGGTAGACGAGCTTGTCGGCCGCCTTGACGGTGATGTCCTCCTTGAACAGGAGCTTCATCGCGTCGGCGACCGGCTGCAGCAGGCCGACGGGCCCGTGCACGTTCGGGCCGGGCCGCACCTGCATGCGGGCCACGACCTTGCGCTCGAACCAGATCGCGATGAGGACGCTGACCAGCAGGAAGACGACGATCGCCACGGCCTTGAGCAGCCAGATCCAGGCGTTGTCGTTGCTGAAGTCCGCGACTGTCGGATCGCCGACCGCTGTGGGGAGCGTTGTGCCCACTGCACCGAGCAGGCTCATGCCCGCACCTCCGCGTCCGTGACGTCGATCTGGGTTCCGGGAGCCAGGCGCACGAGCGCCCCTGGGCCGGCGTGCAGGGTGTCGCGCACGGCCGAGCCGGGCGAGTTGGTGGGCAGCCAGACGACGTGGTCCGGCATGTCGGTGACGACCACCGGCAGCTCGATCGCGCCAGCGTCGGTGCTCACCGCGAGCAGGCCGCCGTCGGCGACGCCGACGCCCTCGGCCGTGGCGGCGGACACGCGGGCCACGGGCCGCTTGGCGGTGCCGGCGAGGAACGCCTCACCGTCCTGGAGGGCGCCCGAGTCGAGGAGCAGGTGCCAGGTCGCCAGGACCGCGTGGCCGGGCGCCACGGCGGGCGGCTCGGACGCGGCCGTGTCCGGCGCGGCGACGCGGGCGCCGTCCCAGGCGCCGAGCTGGTCGAGCTCGGCGTGCACCTGGGCCAGCGTCCCGACACCCAGCGTGACGCCCAGGGCG
>JAEWEI010000040.1 GCA_023389545.1 Actinomycetes bacterium
CGGCGCCGACCGTCCGGGAGGTGGACGCGCCCCGGCAGGGCTCGGTGCTGCGCTCCGGGGGCATGGTCGTCCTGGCCATCGTGTTCGTGGCCATCGGCGCGATCTTCGGCGGCACCGACGTCGCGACCGTCGCCTTCGCCGACGAGCACGGGCGGCCCGACCTCGCGGGTGTGGTGCTCGCCGTGTTCGCGCTCGGCTCGCTGATCTCCGGGCTGCTCTACGGCCTGCGGCACTGGGTGATGGCGCTGTGGAAGCGGTTCGTGATCGGCACCCTCGTGCTGGCCCTCGGCGCCTCGCTGTTCGTGCTGGTCCAGTCCATGGCCGTGCTCGCCGTCGTGATGTTCGTCGCCGGGTTCGCGATCTCCCCCACGATCATCAACGGCAACGGGCTGGTGCAGCACTTCGTGGCGCGTGAACGCCTCACCGAGGGGCTGACGTGGGTCGGCACCGCGCTCGGCGTGGGCGTCTCCGTCGGGGCCTCCGTGGCGGGCATGGCCATCGACGCGCGCGGGTCCCACGGCGGGTTCGCCGTGGTGGTCGGCGCGGCGGTCCTGGCGGTGCTCGCTGCCGCCGGGTCGATGCGGGTGCTGCGCAAGGGCACCGTGGACGTCCTCGGGCAGGTGGTCGAGGAGGACACGCTCGGCCAGACGGGCGACTCGGAGGGGACCGTCGCCGCCAGCGAGCCCGAAACCCCCGAGCAGGGGCGTCCCGGGCACTAGCCTTCCGGCGTGCTCGACCAAGCCGCCGCACCGCTCGACGCCTCCACGCTGCACGCCCTCGCGACAGTGCTGGCCCCCCTCGGGCCACTCGACCGCGCCGAGCTGCTCACCGGCGGGATGTTCGCCACCACGTACCGGGCCACGCTCGCCGACGGCGCCCGCGTGGTCGTCAAGACGGCGCCCACCGCCACGGACCGGCTGCTGCGCTACGAGCTGGACCTGCTGCGCACCGAGGCGCTGGTGTACGGCCTCGCGGCGGACCGGCCCGATCTGCTCATGCCGCGCGTGCTGCTGACCGACCTGAGCCGCAGCGTGCTGCCCAGCGATGTGCTGGTGGTCACGCACCTGGACGGGACGCCGCTGGTCGACCTGGGCGAGCTCGACGAGCCGGCGAACCGCCGCGTGCAGCAGGACCTCGGCGCGTTCATGGCCCGCCTGCACACCGTGCGCGCCGAGCGGTTCGGCTACCCGAACGAGGCCACCGGCCTGCACGCCGCCACCTGGCCCGAGGCGTTCGGGGCGATGGTGGGCGCGCTGCTCGACGACGCCGCGGCCTGGGGCGCCGAGGTCCCCGCCGATCGGGTGCGCGCGGCGCTGGCCCGGCACGGGGCGGCTCTGGCCGAGGTGCGCTCTCCCGCGCTCGTGCACGCCGACCTGTGGGCCGGGAACCTGTTCGTCGAGCCGGCCACATGCGCCCTCGTCGGGGTCATCGACACCGAGCGCGCCGTGTGGGGCGACCCGCTGCTGGAGCTCGCAGGCGCCGATCAGATGGGCCTGGGGCCCGTCCCGGAGGCACTGCTCGCGGGCTACGCCTCCGCAGGCGGCCCGCTCCCCGTGGGCACGCCGTCCGGGGACGCCCGCCTGTGGCTCTACCGCTTGTACATGAGCCTGGTGCTGTTCGTGGAGATCGCGCCGCGCGGCTATTCGGGCGAGTGGCTCGTGGGCCACCGCGCGAAGGCGTGGGAGAACCTGCACGCGGCGCTGGACGCGTTGGCCTGAGCGCGCGGACGCGGGTCCCACGCGCCGCGTGACGGCGACGGTGTGCGCGATGTCGCACGTCGGCCCGGGTGCGGCCCGCCGATTGCCGGACCACGATGAGAGCGGCCAGCACCCCGGCCAGCACCCCCCGTGGAGGTTCGTCATGGCACACCAGAACGTCGCCGAGCAGCTCGTCGCCCAGATCATCGCCGCCGGGGCGCGGCACGTGTACGGCATCGTCGGCGACAGCCTCAACCCCATCGTCGACGCGATCCGGCGGGCGGCGAAGGACGGCGCCGACATCGCCTGGGTGCAGGTGCGGCATGAGGAGTCGGCGGCGTTCGCGGCCGCCGCGGAGGCCGAGCTGACGGGACGGCTGGCGGTGTGCGCGGGGTCCTGCGGACCGGGCAACCTGCATCTGATCAACGGCCTGTACGACGCGAACCGCTCACGGGTGCCGGTGCTCGCGATCGCCTCGCACATTCCCAGCCCGCAGATCGGCACCGGGTTCTTCCAGGAGACCCACCCCGATCGGCTGTTCACCGAGTGCTCGGTGTTCTCCGAGATGATCTCGACAGCCGCCCAGGCGCCTCGGGTGATCCGATCCGCGATCCACCACGCGTACGGCGCCCCGGGCGTCGCGGTGCTGACGCTGCCCGGCGACGTCGCGGAACTCGAGGCGCCCCCGATCGTCCCCGACGTGCTGACTCCCCCGGAGCCGCCGCGCGTGGTGCCGCATGAGGACGCGCTCGAACGGCTCGCGGCGGTGATCGACGACGCCAAGAAGGTCACGATCTTCGCGGGCGCGGGGGTGCGCGGCGCGCATGACGACGTGATCGCGCTCGCCGAGCGGCTCCACGCGCCCATCGGGCACACGCTGCGCGGCAAGGAGTGGATCCAGTACGACAACCCGTTCGACGTGGGCATGACGGGCCTGCTGGGGTACGGCGCCTGCCAGGCGGCGCTCGACGGCGCGGACCTGGTGCTCATGCTGGGCACGGACTTCCCCTACGACCAGTTCCTGCCGTCGGACGTGGTCACCGCCCAGGTCGACATCGAGCCCACGCGGCTGGGGCGGCGCACCCGACAGGACGTCGCGGTGGTGGGCGACGTCGGGGAGACCGTCCGGGCGCTGCTGCCGCGCGTGCAGCGCAAGAGGTCGCACCGGTTCCTCGACCAGATGCTTCAGAAGCATGAGCGGGCCATGTCGGGCGTGGTCGGCGCGTACACCAAGGACGTGGAGCGCCACACCCCCATCCACCCCGAGTTCGCGGCGGTGCTGCTCGACGAGGAGGCGCCTGAGGACGCGGTGTTCACCGTCGACACCGGCATGTGCAACGTGTGGGCCGCGCGCTACCTCACGCCCAGCCCCCAGCGCAGGGTCATCGGCTCGTTCCTGCACGGCTCGATGGCCAACGCCGTGCCGCACGCCATCGGCGCCGCGCATGCCGACCGGGACCAGGGCCGCCCGGCCCGTCCCGTCATCGCCCTCGCCGGAGACGGCGGCCTGTCGATGCTGCTCGGGGAGCTCATCACCCTGGTGCAGTACAACCTGCCGGTGAAGGTCGTCCTGTTCGACAACGCGACGCTCGGCATGGTCCGGCTCGAGATGCTGGTGGACGGCCTGCCGTCGTTCGGCACCGACTCGCCTTCCGTCGACTACGCAGGCGTTGCCCGGTCGCTGGGCATCCACGCCGAGCGTGTCGAGGACCCCGGCCGCGTCCGGGACGCGCTGCGTGAGGCCCTCGCGCACGACGGTCCCGCGCTGGTCGACCTGGTGACCGACCCGCGCGCGTTGTCCCTGCCGCCGAAGATCACGCGGCAGCAGGTGGCCGGCTTCACGGCGGCCATGAGCAAGGAGATCCTGGGCGGCGGGATGGGCGAGGTCATGGCCATGGCCCGCTCGAACCTGCGCAACGTGCCACGGCCCTGACCTCCGCCTGGGGCTCGGCGCGATCACGGCTCGGTACGATCGCTGTTCGCGCGCCGCAGCCCCGGGGCGCTGACGCGGACGCACCGAGGAGAGCTAGAGGGTCGATGTCGGACGTGCAGCACGTGGTGGTCATGGGAGTCTCCGGCTCGGGGAAGACCACCGTCGCCCAGCTCGTCGCGGAGCGCCTGCACCGCCCGTTCCTCGAGGCGGACGACCAGCACCCGCCCGCCAACGTGGCCAAGATGGCGGCTGGCAACCCGCTCACCGACCAGGACCGCGAGCCGTGGCTCGGGCTGCTGCGGGACTGGCTGGCCGAGCAGACCCGCGCGGGCCGGTCGAGCGTGCTCACCTGCTCGGCGCTCAAGGTCGCCTACCGCGACGTGCTCCGCGCCGGCGGGCCCGTGCTGTTCGTCCACCTGCACGTCACACCCGAGATCCTCGCGGAGCGCATGGGGCAGCGCGTCGGGCACTTCATGCCGCCCACGCTGCTGGGCTCCCAGCTCGCCGCGTTGGAGCCGTTGCTGCCCACCGAGGCCGGGTTCACGCTCGACGCCACGGGCACGGCGGAGGACCTGGCCGCCCAGATCGCCGAGCGGGTGCGCGCTACCTCAGTCGCCTAGACGGACGGCTAGTCGGCCGGCGCCGGCGCTGGCGAGTCCATGCCCGGCACCTGCCTGCGGCGCGGCGGCTGGGCGGGCGCCGTGGGCTCCAACGGCGTGGTGGCAGGGCCTTCCAACGGCGACCCCGTCGCGTCGAAGCGTGAGCCGTGCAGCGGGCAGTCCCAGGTGCGCTCCGCGTCGTTCCACGTGACGATCCCGCCCAAGTGCGTGCACACCGCCGAGACCCGGCGGGTCACCCCGCCCACCGTGCACACCGCCTCCGGGTGCCGGAACTGGGCGCGCTCGACGCGCCCTTGCCCCTCGGGAGGGGTGGGCCGTTCTGCCACCGCGGGCCACGGGCGCAGCCAGTCCGACGCCAGGCGCACACCCACCTCCCCGTTCCACTTGGCGGCGGTCCCCGCGCCCTTCACCAACTCGCGCGGCCGCCACGGCCGCCAGTCGGCCGCCCAGCGGGGCGGGTGGTCGCCCAGCAACTCGGCAGCCATCACCAGCGCGGCCGCGACCGCGGAGGTCATCCCCCACTTGTCGTATCCGCTCGCGAACAGCACCCGGCCGTTCGCCGGGACGAGCCGGCCCACCAGCGGCAGCCCGTCCGCTGAGGCGTAGTCCTGCGCCGACCAGGAGTGGGTCGCCACAGCGCCCGGGAAGTGCCGCTCCGTCCAGCGGGTGAGCCGGCGCACGTGGGCGCTCGTCGGGCCGCCGTGTCCCGTGACATGGCCCGCGCCGCCGATCAGCAGCATCTCGCCGGCGTCCGTCCCCGCGTCGCCGCCAGTGACCACAGGCGTGGTGCGCACCGAACGCGTGTCGCCGTCCGCCGACAGGTACATCCCGGGTGGCAACTCGCCCGGGGCCCGGAACGCGAGCGCGTAGGACCTGCGCGGCTGGAGCCGGGCGAAGAACCCGCCCCGGTCCAAGATGGGGGTGCCCGTGGCCAGCACCACGGTGTCGCAGCGGGTCTCCCCGCGCGTCGTGCGCAGCACGTACGTGCCCGACGGCTCCCGGTGCGCGCCCAGCACCCGGGCGCGGTCCACGATGCGCCCGCCGCGCGCCACCAGGTCCTCGGCGAGCGCCGCCAGCACATTCATCGGGTCGAGCTGCGCCTGATCGGCCAACTCCACGGCGCCCACCACCGCCGCTGGCAACTCCAGATGGTCGCGCCACTCGACCGGCAACCCGAGCCGCTCGGCCACGCGCATCTCCTCGGCGACCCGGGCCAGGCCGGGCCCCGTGGTCGCATACGTCACCGCGGGCCGCCGCTGATACGCGACGCCATGCTCATCGCAGTAGCGCAGCAGCCAGTCCATGCCCTCCCGGCTGCCCTCCAGGTACGACTGCTGCACCGGCTCCGGGTGCCGGCGCGCGATCGAGGACAGCCGGGTCCCCTGCAACAGGCTCACCTTGGCCGTGGAACGCCCGGTGGTCCCGGCGCCGACCCAGCGCGACTCCACCACCACCACCGACCAGCCCGCTCGGGCCAGCAACAGTGCCGTGGTCAAGCCGGTCAGGCCGGCGCCGACGACCACCACGTCATGCGGATCCGCCAGCTCGTCGGACGGCCCCGCGCCGCCATCGGTGGCGAGGGCACGTGCGTCAAGCCGGTCGAGCCACAGCGACGTGCGCGCGACCATGGTGGATCAGGGCGTGGACCGGTAGCCGGAGCCGCTGGACCCGCCGAGGTCCGAGCCGCCGGACGAGCCGCTCGTCGACGATCCCGGAGTCGAGGAGCCGGTCGTCGAGGAGCCGGTCGTCGACGTGCCGCTCGTCGAGGAGCTGGGCGACGAGACGTCGGGCGAGGGGCTGGCCCACGGGTCCTCCGAGGACGACCCGGAAGACCCGGACGTGGCCTTGTTGCGGAGGTCCCCGACCTTCTCCTGCACCCGGGGGTCGTTCCACGACTCAGTCAGCTTGGACTTGGCCTTGGTGAGCTTCTCGCGACCGGCCGGGGTCCCGAGCAGGTACCCGAGTCCGGCTCCGAGGACGAATGCTGCCTTGCCCTTCATGTACTTTCCTCCACTCACTCGAGTCCGTCGTGCAGACGAGCGTAGGCGGGGGCACGCACGCCCGCCTCCTAGCAGAGTCCATGGGACTCGGCCAGGAGGCGGGCGCCGTGCCGGGCAGCGTCCTGGTCAGGGCATCGCGTCCAGCAGCGCGCGGCAGGCCGCCTCGCACTCGCGACAGGCGTCCGCGCACACCCGGCAGTGCTCGTGCATGCCGGCATGCTGCGCGCACTCGTCGCCGCAGGCACGGCAGGCGGCGATGCAGGCCTCCAGGTGGGCGCGGGTGACGCTGACGTCATACCCGCCGTGACGCGACAGGATGCGCGCCGTGGCGGTGCAGCTGTCCGCACAGTCCAGGTCGGAGGTGATGCATGCCCGCAGGTCGGCGACCATCTCCTCGCTCAGACACGCGTCGGCGCAGGCGGTGCATGCCTGCGCGCAGCTCACAAGCGACTCGATCGCCCGGCCGAGGAGGCCGCGGTCGAGGGTGATCTCCGCCGGGTACGCGTCGAGCATCGCCATGGTCTTCATCGCACTCTCCATTCGCCTTCACGCCAGCAAGGTGCCGACCCTTGGGACGCTAAGAGCGAGTCCGGGCGCCCGCATCTGCGGCGGCGAGACGGGTCAGGCGTCGGCGGCCAACGGCAGGCGTCGGACGCTGCGGAAGCGCCGCGGCTTGCCGTCGACGGGGTCGGTGAACTCGAGCTCGCCCGCGAGCAGTTGCAGCGGGCTGCTGAAGTCGTCCACCGGGATGTCGCGCACCACGGGATACAGCGGGTCGTTGACGATCGGGATGCCGAGCCCGTACAGGTGCAGCCGCAACTGGTGGGTGCGCCCGGTGCGGGGTGTCAGGCGGTAGACCCCGTGGCCGTCCGCCTCCGACTCCAGCTCGACGAGCGTCTCCGCGTTGACGGGCGCCCCGGGCACGACCTGCGCCTGCCATGCGCCGCGCTCTTTGTGGATGTGGTTGCGGACCACCACGGGGAGCTCCAGGTCCGGGCGCAGTGGCGCCAGCGCCCAGTAGGCCTTCTCGACTGCGCGACGCTCGAACAGGGTCTGGTACGGGCCGCGCCACTGAGGCTCGGTGGCGAGCATCAGCAGGCCGGAGGTGACCCGGTCCAGGCGGTGCAGGGGCGACAGGTCCGGCAGGCCCAGCTCCGCCCGCAGGCGCACGACCACGCTCTGGAGCACATGCCGGCCACGGGGGATCGAGGACAGGAAGGCGGGCTTGTCGACCACCACGAGCCGCTCGTCACGGTGCACCACGTGGATCGGGGCCGGCACCTCGGGCTCGTCGCGCAGGTCGCGCTGGAACCACACGAACTGGTGCGGGGCGAAGGGGTCCTCATCGTGGACCGGGCGGCCGTCCGCGTCCACGAATCGCCGATCGGCCAGCATGTCCGCCACATCGACGTGCTCGGGCAGCTTGTGGCGCAGCCAGGCGCCCATCGTCGGCCACTCGTCCGGCCGCGAGCGGTCGCGGTCGGGGGTCCGCAGCCACGCGGCGCTCAGGCCGTGTCGGGCCGGGAGCGGGGAAGGGGGTGGCACCCGGCGATGGTACGCAGGGCTCCGGTGAGGGGATCACTCGGCTGGGCGTGCCCAGCAGGTCTCACACGGCCGCCAAGGAGCCTCGCGAGCACAGCGGCAGCGGGAGCCGGTGCACGTCGCCGGGCCCGGAGCCCATCCCGTTCTGCACCCGGTCGATCAACAGCTCGACCGCGCGCCGCCCGAGTTGCTCGTGGGGGATCGCGAATGTCGAGACGCCCGGTCGCATCCACTCGGCGAGGGGGTAGTTGTCGAACGAGACGATGGAGACGTCGTCGGGGATGGCGAGCCCGGCCTCGTGGAGCGCTTGGTAGGCGCCGAACGCCAGGCGGTCGTTGAAGCAGATGATCGCGCGCGGCTGTGGGTGCTCCCGCAGCAGGTCGTTCGTCGCGCGCCACCCCTCGGGGGGAAGCCATTCGCCGCAGAGGCGCCCGGACGCGGGTTCGAGCCCAGCGGCCGTGAGGACCTCGCGGATCCCGGCCAGCCGCTCGACGCCCGCCACGGTGCTGGGCGGCACGTCCTGCGGATCCGGCCCTGCGCCGATGAGGTGGATCTCGCGGTGGCCTGCCTCGAGGAGCAGCCGTGCGGCGGCGCGTCCCGCCTCGATCTCGTCGGGGACCACGGCGGGCGCGCTCGTGGGCTCGTCCGGGAGGGTGTTGAGCAGGACGGTGGGGATCCGGTCGAGCACTGCGGGAACAGCGCGGGTGCGCGTGAACATGGACGTGAGAATGATGCCGTCGACCTGCCGGTCGTGCATCGCCTCGAGCAGCGCTCCCTCGATCTCCGGGTCGCCCTCGGTCTCGCCGATGAAGAGCATGAATCCGTGGTCGCGGGCGGCCTCGATGGCGCCCTTGATCATGTCGCCAGCGAGCTGAGAGGTGGCCACCGTGTCGGAGACGAGTCCGAGCGTGCGCGTCGTTCCTTTGCGCAGTCCGATTGACACGATATTCGGTCGGTACGAGAGTTCGGCGGCGGCCTCCCGCACGCGCTTTTGGACGCGCTGCGAGATGCGCAACTCGTCGCCGCGACCAGAAAGCACTAGAGATGCTGTGGGCGATGACACGCCTGCGGCGCGTGCGACATCGGCCAATGTCACGCGACTGTTGTCCACCTGACTCCCCTCGTCGCTTCGGGATCCTAGACGGGTGACGCCGCCTTGAGCGGTTGGCGAAAGCGATCCGCCATAGATCGGGCGTGATCGACCTGTGACCTGCCACTGGCTTGACATTGACCATCCCCTGTCGAGAGCATCCTCGTGCTAAGCCGATTTAGCAACCCGATCCGGGCCCCACCGGATGCGTTCCGACGAAAGGGAGACGACGTTGTCTCGAGCCCCTGAGAGGACCCGGCGCAGCACTGTCACGGCAGCGCTGTGCCTGGCAAGCCTCATGACCATCGCCGCCTGCGGCGCACCCGGCGCCACCACGGGTGATGACACCAAGCCGACCGCCGGAAACGCGAGCGCCTCAGGCGCGGCGCCGACGTGCGGCTCCGACGACGTCGTGCTCAGCGCGTACATCGAAACGGGATTCCCCCTGCCCAAGGCGCTCACTGAGGAATTCACGGCGCAACACCCCAACGTGACATTCGACATCCGCGAGGACCAGTTCGCCGTCATCACGCAGAACGCGCCGCGAATCCTCGCCGACAACCCGCCGGACCTGATGCGCCTGCCGCAGATGTCCGACCTCGCGAAGGACGGGCTCCTGCTCGATCTCGACCCCTACGCCAAGGCGCTCGGCTGGGACGAGTGGCCCGCCTCGCAGCTGCTGCAGATGCGCGTCGACGATGAGGGACGGCGCGGCGACGGCCCCCTGTACGCCATGGGCCTGAACTACTCGATGACGGGCATCTTCTACAACAAGGAGATCGCCGCCGAGCTCGGCATGACTGAGACGCCGCAGACCCTCGCCGAGCTCGACGACCTGCTGCAGAGGGCGAAGGACGCCGGCTATAACCCGATCGGCCAGTTCAACGGCGGCGCGACAGGCGGCCTCGCCTTCCCGCTGCAGGCGCTCATGGCCTCCTACGGCGACGCCTCGAAGATCAACGCCTGGACGTTCCAGCAGCCCGGCGCGACCATCGCCACCCCGGAGAACATCAAGGCGGCCGAGCACCTGGACAAGTGGATCAAGGCCGGCTTCTTCGCCGATGACGCCAACGCCATCGACTACGCCACGATGATGAGCCGCTTCATCGACGGCAAGTCGCTGCTGATGTTCAACGGCGACTGGGAGTCCGGCAACCTCGACGCCCAGATGCCCGGCAAGGCCGGCTTCTTCCTGCTGCCCCCGCTCGAGGACGGCGGCAAGGTCGGCGCGATGTCCGCGCCCCTGACCTACGGCATCTCCGCGAAGGCCAAGAACGCCGACTGCGCCGCGTACTTCCTCGACTGGATCGCGACGAACGACGAGGGCCGGACGATCGCCGTCGAGATCGGCGGCTCGCACCCCATGGGCCAGACGGGCGCCTTCATGCCCGAGGTCGACGCGGAGTCCGTGACCGCCCAGACGCTGGCCGCGGGCACCACCATCGGCGAGGACGACGGCGCGATGGAGTTCATCGCCAACGCCACCGGTGAGATCTACGCCAAGAGCTGGACGCCGAACCTGCAGAAGCTCGTCGCGGGCCAGCAGACCCCCGAGGGGCTCCTCACGGCCGTGCAGGCCGACTACGAGAACCAGATCGGCGGCTGACATGACAGCGACGACCGGAACGCCCGGTCGCCGCGAGACGGTCGAGCACTCGACCAGCCACGAGGCCAGGCGCCGCGCCCTCAAAGCGCGGCGCCTGCGCCGGGGTTGGGCAGCACTCGCCCTCGTGGCGCCAGCGGCGCTCTTCTACGGCGTGTTCGTCCTGCGGCCGCTCGCCCTGACGTTCCAGTACTCGTTCTACGACTGGAACGGCGTGACGGAGGCGACCTGGGTCGGATGGGCCAACTACACCCGGCTCCTCGGCGAGAGCGAGATGCTCGGCTCGATCGTCAACGCGCTCCAGCTCATCATCTACTTCTCGTTCGTGCCCGTGGTGCTCGGGCTGTTCGCGGCCGCGACCATTCGCAAGTTCGCCACCAGCCGGCTCGCGATCATCTCGCGCACAGTGCTCTTCCTCCCCCAGGTCATCCCCCTGGTCGCGGCGGGCATCATGTGGACCTGGCTGATGGCCTCCGATGGCCTGGTCAACCAGATCCTGCGCGTGATCGGCCTCGGCTCGCTAGCGCAGCCCTGGCTCGGCAACTTCGACACGGCCCTGCCCGCCGTCGGCGCCATCGGCGCCTGGGTGGCACTCGGCCTGTGCATGCTCCTGCTGCTGGCCGGCATGACCAAGATCGACCCGGCGCTCTACGAGGCGGCCCGGATCGACGGCGCCGGGGCGGTCCGCGAGTTCTTCGCGATCACCCTCCCGAGCCTGCGCCAGGAGATCGGCGTCTGCGTCACCGTGACGGTCATCGCGGCGCTCGCCAGCTTCGACATCATCTACATCTCCACTCAGGGCGGCCCGGGGAACAGCACCCTCGTGCCCGGGCTGGAGATCTACTACCTGGCGTTCTTCAGCCGGGAGATCGGGCAGGCGTCCGCGCTCGCGGTGGCCTTCATGCTCCTCGTGCTCGCGATCGTGCTGCCCATCCAGCGACTCACCAAGGACAGTGACTCATGATCGCCTCGCGCCAAGAGAAGTGGGTGGGCAACACCCTCCTGATCCTCCTGATGGCCGTGACGATCATCCCGTTCCTCACGCTCTTCGTCACCGCGCTGCACCCGGCGGGCACCTACCCGTCGGGCCTGGAGTGGCCAGACGAGCCGCACTGGGAGAACTTCGCCGCTGCCTTCCAGTCCGCCAAGATGGGCAAGCTGCTGCTGTCGAGCGCGCTCATCGTCCTCGGCGTGGTCCCCGTGGCGCTGCTCATCGCCACCCTGGCGGGCTTCGCGCTGGGCCACCTGCGCCCGCCCGGCCACCGGTGGATCTTCCTGGCGTTCCTGCTGGGGCTGACCCTGCCGTTCCAGGGCGTCATCGTCCCGCTGTACTACCAGATGCGGGAGTTCGGGCTGCTGAACACCCGGTGGGCGATCATCCTGCCGCTGATCGGGCTGTACATGCCGTTCGCGGTGATGTGGATGCGCGCGCACTTCGTCAACATGCCGGCCGACCTCTCCGAGGCCGCGCGGATGGACGGCGCGAACACGTGGAAGCTCTTCACCAAGATCCACCTGCCGCTGTCGATGCCCGCACTGTCGTCGCTCGCGATCCTGCTGTTCCTGTGGACGTGGAACCAGTTCCTCCTGGCGGTGGTCCTCGTTGACGACTCGACGAAGCGGACCATGGCCGGCGCCCTGGGGGCCTTCCAGGGGCAGTACGGCACGGACATCCCGCTGCTCTGCGCCGGGTCGATCCTGATCCTCACGCCCACCTTGATCGTGTTCCTCGTGTTCCAGCGCCAGTTCGTCTCGGCACTCCTGCAGGGAGCGATCAAGGGATGAGCTCAGCACTGCCCCCGTTCGACCCGGAGATCGCCCTCGCGCTGGCCGAACAGACCGACATCGTCGTGACGTCGCTCGCCCCGGACCAGATCGACGCGATGCGGGCCCGGGCCACCCCGCCGGACGTCCACGCCGTGGCCACGGACGCCGGCTGCACGGTCAGCGAGCACCGCGCGCCGGGCCGCGACGGGGACGTCCCGGTGACGCTCGTCCGGCCGTCGCACAGCACTGGCCCGCTTCCCGTCCTCCTGCACCTCCACGGCGGCGGCCTCATCGCGGGCGCCGTCTCCGACAACGTCGAGGCCGCGCTGGCCGTGGCGCCCGGGTGGGCTGTCGCGTCCGTGGACTACCGGCTGGCCCCGGAGCACCAGTACCCCGCGGCAGTGGAGGACGCGTACGCGGCGCTGCTGTGGCTCGTCGCGGAGGCGGCACAGCTCGGCATCGACCCTGCGCGCGTCGTCATCACGGGCGTCAGCGCTGGTGGCGGCTTGGCTGCCGCTCTCGCGCTGCTCGTGCGGGACCGCAACGGCCCACCGCTGCTCGGCCAGCTCCTCGTCTACCCGATGCTGGACGACCGCAACGACAGCGCCTCAGGGCACCAGATGGCGGGCGCCGGCTCGTGGGACCGTACAGCCAACGCGACCGGCTGGGCCGCATACCTGGGCGCGGAGGCCGGGGGCCCGCACACCCCCGCATACGCGTCCGCTGCCCGTGCCGAGACCCTGCGCGGCCTGCCGCCGGCGTTCATCGACGTCGCCTCGGCTGAGACGTTCCGTGACGAGTGCGTCCAGTACGCCGCCCGTCTCTGGGCCGACGGCGGCGACGCCGAGCTGCACGTGTGGCCGGGAGGCTGCCACGGGTTCGACGGGCTCGCCCCGTCCGCCCGCGTGTCCGTCGCGGCGCGCGCCGCACGCGCGAGCTGGCTCGACCGGCTCCTGGCCCGCACCCCCGGCGAGGCGCCGCCCGCCGGGCGCCCACTGCCCCACCCGCATCCGCCGATCCGCACCCCGGAGTCCCCTACGTGAACACCCGCCCCCAGCTCATCACCTACGCCGACCGCCTCGCCGGCAGCGTCTCCGGACTCGCCGACCTGCTCGACGGCCCGCTCGCGGGAGCGTTCGGCGGAGTGCACGTGCTGCCGTTCTTCACCCCGCACGACGGCGTCGACGCGGGCTTCGACCCCCGCGACCACACCACCGTCGATCCGCGTCTGGGGACGTGGGACGACATGCGCGCGCTGGCGCAGGGCCGCACGGTCATGGCCGACCTGATCGTCAACCACATGTCCGCGGAGTCCGAGCAGTTCCTCGACGTCCGCGAGCGCGGCGACGAGTCCCCCTGGGCGCCGATGTTCCTGACCCTCTCGTCGGTGTTCCCCGACGGCGCCACGGAGGCGGACCTCGCGCGGGTGTACCGGCCCCGGCCGGGCCTGCCGTTCACCACGATGACGCTGGGCGGCGAGCGTCGACTGGTCTGGACGACCTTCACCGCCGACCAGGTCGACATCGACCTGCGGACTCCGCAGGCCTGGGAGTACCTCGACTCGGTGGTCGACGCGCTCACCGCCGGCGGCGTCACCCAGATCCGGCTCGACGCCGTCGGGTACACCGGGAAGCAGGCGGGCACGGACTGCTTCATGACCCCCGCCACCGACGAGTACACCGAGCGGATCGTGCGGCGGGCCCACGCCCGCGGCGCCTCCGTGCTGGTCGAGGTGCACGGCCACCACACCCAGCAGATCGAGATCGCCCAGAAGGTCGACCACGTCTACGACTTCGCCCTCCCGCCGCTCGTGCTGCACGCGCTCACCGCCGCCGACCTCGAGCCGCTGGCCCACTGGCTGCGGATACGCCCGGCGAACGCCATGACGGTGCTCGACACGCACGACGGCATCGGCATCGTCGACGTCGGGCCGTCCGACCTGCGGCCCGGCGAGCCCGGCCTCCTCAAGCCCGGCCAGATCGACGCGCTCGTCGAGGCGATCCACCGCAACAGCGGCGGCGCCTCACGCCTCGCCACCGGGGCCGCCGCATCGAACCTGGACCTCTACCAGGTCAACTGCACGTTCTACGACGCCCTCGCGCGGGACGACCAGCGGTACGTGCTGGCCCGCCTGATCCAGCTCTTCGTGCCCGGCACGCCCCAGGTGTACTACGTGGGCCTCCTCGCCGGGGAGAACGACCTAGACCTGCTCGAGCGCACCGGCGTGGGCCGCGACGTCAACCGCCACCACTACACGCCCGACGAGATCACCGCCGCCCTCGAGCGGCCGGCCGTCCGCGCACAGCTCGACGCGCTGCGCGTCCGCGCCACCCACCCCGCGTTCGAGGGGACGTTCGCCTGGGACCTGCAAGGCACGCGGGGCCGGATGACGTGGACCTCTGGCGACGAGCAGGCCACGCTCGACTTCGACGTCGCGGACGGGGCGTACGCGATGACGGTCAGCACCGCTGAGGGCATCGTCGACGTGGTGTCGTCTGGGCGCCTGGCGGCGCGCGTCGGCTGACGACGCGCGCCGAAGCGAGGGGCGTGACACCCGCGGTGGCGGTCATATGATTATTGACGCCGTTCTATATGACCCGGAGGCAGAGCATGGCGATGACCAGCGTGGATCTTCCCGAGGACCTCGTCGCTGAAGCGATGCGCGCCCTCGGGGCGAAGACCAAGCGCGAAGCGATCACCAGCGCATTGGAGGACGTCGTGCGCCGGAGCCGCCAACGCGATGCCCTGGGCGCGCTCAGCCAGATGACCTTCGCCAGCGACCTGCTCGATCCGGAGGTTCGTGCGCAGGCGCGCCGGTGAGCACGTCTAGGGCGCGGCGTCTGAAGCCTGCGCCCGTCCGACCGGGACCCACTGCGGGCCTGCGCTACCTGATCGACAACAGCGTGTGGGCGCGCGTGCCGACCTCCCCGACGATCGCGCAGCGCGTCGCGGACATCCAGCGTGATCACACGATCTGCGTGACCACCGCTCAGATGCTCGAGCACGGGTACAGCGCCAGGAACCCTCTCGAACTCGACGCCTCACATCGGGCGATGTCGACGTTCACCGTGCTGCACATGTCGCCGACGACGCACACCGTGGCACTCGGCATCCAGCAACGGCTGTGGCACAACGGGCTGATCCGGTCCGCGGGGGCGTTCGACACTCTCATCGCCGCCGTCGCGATCGAGCATGACGTGACTGTCCTGCACTACGACAGGGACTTCGAGCACATCGCCTCGGTCGTCAGCGAGTTCCGCGAGGAATCGCTCGTCGTTCTCCGTTGAGGGCGCGCAGCGACGAACTCGATCAGGGCGATGCCTGCCGGGGCACACGCGTGCCGGATGGCTCAGGCTCCGGCGCCCGCCACCTGCACGCCGCCCGCCCGCACCCGACGCTCACCGGCGATCGCGGCCGCTGCGAGGACTGCGAAGGCCGCGGTGGTGAGCGCCAGGACCAGCCTCTAGTCGTCGATGACGATGCGCACGTCGAGCTCATCCGAGGACGGAGCCTCGGGCGGCAGCGCGATCGTGGATGTCGTGTAGGCCAGGTCTGCCGTGCACGGGCCCGACGCCCGCGGCGAGGTGAAATGCACCGTGAGAACCCCATCGGCGAACTCCGCGCGATCAAGCTCCATGGGACAAGACGAGCTGCCACCGATGTAGACATCGACGAGCCGCTCCTCGGCCCGCACCACCGCGCCGCTGACGCCGGGGTCGGCCGATACCCCGGCGGGCAGGCCCGCGCGCTGCGAGATGACCAGATCGTCGCCAGGGCTGAGGACCCAGACGGCGGCGACGGCCACGAGGGACAGCGCCGCGCCCACCATCACCACACGGAGATATCGCGCCCGCCTGCTCAAGGAACCCACCTCCTCATGGAGCCCACACGGTGCCGATCTCGCGGAACTCTGCGAGCGCCTCGTCACGGATCGCCAGGCGGCGAGCGTCGGTCGAACGGGTCCCGATGCTCCCACGGCAGGAGCGTATGCGTGTCGAGCAGGCGCCCCCTCACTCCCATGCCGCCAGCCCACCCTCGGTCATCGGCTCGAAGAACGACTCGGGGATGTCGGGGCCGTTCATGATCCCGGACTGTCGCGGCTTGCGCTCCGCGGGCACGAGGCGCACCACAGGGATGCCGTCGCGCGCGATCCACACCTCCTCGCCGCGTTCCGCACGGGCCAGCAGGTCAGACAGATTCGCTGTGGCGTCCTGCACGTCGACCGTGAGCATGACACCTACTCTGCCTACACCAGACGGGCTGGCCCAAAGTTCAGCGGAGCGGGCTGATGGCCAACGCCGGCTCGCTGTACCGCGCGGCTCTCGCGCCTGGGGTGGACTGGGACTCGTCCGGTCGGCTTCCATGACCCGGGGGTTCTCAGGCTGCATGGACACGACCCTGCAGGTTGAACCGACGGTTGCCCTCGCGCTTTTGCGGACTGCGCTCGCGGGGGAGCGGTACGTAGCCCTAGACGCGATCACGCGCCCTCCGCGCGCCCCTCGCGCCAGTACCCCATGAACGCCACGGACCGCCGGTCGACGCCGCGCTCGCTGACGAGGTGGCGACGGAGCTGCTTGATGACGCCGGCCTCTCCGGCGAGCCAGGCGTACAGCTCGGTGGAGCGGGTGAGCGGGGCGCCCTCGGGGTCGATGGGCACCTCCCAGAGGATGCCCGTCTCGATGTCGACGTCTTCGATGCTGGTGGCGGTGGGGCCGATCGGCGGGGCGAGGAGCCGTTCGGCGGCCTCGTGGACGGCGGGGATGAGGCGGGCGCCGTGTGTGGCGCCGTCGCGGGGCAGCCAGGTGACGCGGACGCCGGGCGGGGCGGTGATCGGCAGGATGTCGGCGGCGCTGGGCACCTCGAGGACGGCCTCGCCGCGGGTTCCAGGGTCGAGCTCTTCGAGGATGGACGCGATGGCGGGCACGGCGGTCTCGTCGCCGGCGAGCAGCACGGCCAGGCTGTGCTCGGGCTGCACCCACTCGACGCCGCCGCACCAGCCGTCGTACCGGGCGTTGGGGCCGCAGATGGCCAGGGTGTCGCCGGGGGCGGCGCGCCGGGCCCAGCGGGTGGCGGGGCCGACGTCGCCGTGCAGCACCATGTCGACGTCGATCTCATGGGCGTGCTGCCGGACGGCTCGCACGGTGTAGGTGCGCAGCAGTGGGCGCACGTCGTCGGGCATCGCACGCCAGGCGCCGTACCAGTCGCCCTCCCCGCACAGTCCCGTGACGGCGGCCGGGGAGGCGGCGCCCGGGGCGGCGAGGATGAGCTTGATGCGCTGGTCGAGGCCCGTGTCGGCGAACTGGTCGAGGTCGGGGCCAGTGAAGGTGATCCGGCGGAAGCTCGGGGTGAGGTCCTCGACGCGGGCGACTTCGACGGCGAAGACCCGGAACGGGCTGACAACCGCCGGAGCAGTCAACGTTGCGCTCACAGGACAACCCTTCGTGTTGAGGTATGCCTACCCTAACTGCCCTCATCCACTTCCGGCTGTGGCCCGCGTCACATGCTCGCATCCGCCCTGCGCGGCCCTGTCGTACCTAGGTCCTGGTCGTGGCGATCCCGCACGCACGCTGGCAAGATGCGGCCGTGACGCCCCGCTCGAGGCGCGCCGACAGGAGCTGCCGTGATCACCGCCCACCAGGTCCGCCAGATCTCGTTCGCCCGCGCGCG
>JAEWEI010000414.1 GCA_023389545.1 Actinomycetes bacterium
CCGGCCCGGCCACCGCGGTGGTTTTGGGTTTGGGTTGAACCAGCCCTATCGACCCCACGAGCGTCCGCACGATCTCCTCGGCGAACGAGCCGCTGGTCAGCGTCTGGCCGAGTGAGAGCTGATAGACCTGCACGAGCAGCAGCACCGGGAGCGCGGCCCCGGCGTAGGCGAACGCGATCGTGTAGACCGTGGACGCGATGTGGTCGCGGCCGATGCGCATCCCGCGGCGGAAGAGCTCATGGCGGCTGGCGCCCGGCATCGTGGCGCGCAGCTCCCACACCGCCGACGCCTGCGTGATGGTCACGTCGTTGAGCACGCCGAGCCCCGCGAGCACGACCCCGCACAGGAACACCCCGCGCAGCGCGCTCGCGCCCTGGTCGCCGAGCAGCCCAGCGAGTTGGTACGTGTCCTCGCTGACCACCCCCGACAGGTGCGCCCACCGCGCCCCGATGACCCCCAGCCCGGCGGTCACCAGCAGGCCGATGACGGTGCCGAGCAGCGCCGTCGAGGTGCGCTCGGAGAAGCCGTGGGCCAGGTACAGCACCACGTACATGATCACGCCCGAGCCGCACAGCCCCACGACGAGCGCGTCCGACCCGGCGAGCAGCGCGGGCAGCACGTAGGCGCCCAGCACCCCGAAGCCGATGGCCAGCCCGATGATGGCCCGCAGCCCGCGCATGCCCGCGACCAGCACCGTGACCAGCGCGAACACGAGGGCCAGGGTCATCAGCGGCAGTGCCCGCTCGAAGTCGTGCCACGCCCAGACATCCGGCTCGCCGTCGGCGCCCGGATAGCGCTGCACGACGATGCGCGTCCCGGCCGGCACATCGTCGGGCGTCAGCGTGGCGGTGGCCCACACCTCGATCTCGGCGCCGCGCTCGGGTCCGCTCGTCACTGTGGCGCGCACCTTGAGGCAGGCCACCGAGGCCGGCAGGGACCCGTCGGGCCGGATGTCCTCCACGGTGCCCTCGCACTGGGCGGTGGCCGAGGAGGTGACTGTCGCCGTGGGGTGCTCGACTTCCACGGCGACGACCGAGCCGTGCGTGGCGCGCGCCTCGCCCGGCCAGGTGAGCAGCATGCCGATCAGCGCGGCGAGGCCGACCGGGATGAGCACGCCGAGGAGGACCACTGTGGTGCGACGGGGGCTGCGGAGGGCGGGCACCGCGCGATTCTCGCCGACGCCGGGCCTGCTTCGACCGTCGCCGCGCGGTGGGGGACAATCGTCGGGTGCCTTCTGTGACCGAGAACCTTCCGGGCGATGCCATGGCGCCCGCCGCCGCGGCGGGGCAGGTGCTGCCGCCGCTGCGCATCGGACCCCTGACGATCGACACCCCTGTGGTGCTGGCGCCCATGGCCGGCGTCACCAACGCGGCGTTCCGCAGGCTGTGCCGCGAGTCGGGGGCCGGGCTGTACGTCGCCGAGATGGTGACGTCACGGGCGCTCGTGGAGCGCGGCGACGAGTCCATGCGGATCATCTCCCACGAGCCGGATGAGAAGCCGCGCTCGGTGCAGGTGTACGGAGTCGACCCCGGGACGGTGGGCGCCGCCGTGCGGATGATCGCCTCGGAGGACCGCGCCGACCACATCGACCTGAACTTCGGGTGCCCGGTGCCGAAGGTGACCCGGCGCGGCGGGGGAGCGGTGCTGCCGTGGAAGCGGGACCTGTTCCGCTCGATCGTCAGCGCGGCGGTGGACGCGGCGAGCCCGCACGGCGTCCCGGTGACGGTCAAGATGCGCAAGGGCATCGACGACGAGCACCTGACGTACCTGGAGGCCGGCCTGGTGGCGCAGGAGGTCGGCGCCGCGGCGGTGGCCCTGCACGCGCGGACCGCCGCCGATTACTACTCCGGCACGGCGGACTGGGAGTCGATCGCCCGGCTCAAGGAAGCCGTGACCGACATCCCGGTGCTGGGCAACGGCGACATCTGGTCGGCCGAGGACGCCCTGGCGATGGTCCGGCAGACGGGGTGCGACGGGGTGGTCGTGGGGCGCGGCTGCCAGGGGCGGCCGTGGCTGTTCGCCGATCTCGCCGCGGCGTTCGCCGGCTCGGACGCGCGGGTGCGGCCCGGGCTCGGGGAGGTGGCGGCTGTGGTGCGGCGCCACGCCGAGCTGATGATCGAGCACTTCGGCGAGGAGCAGAAGGCGCTGCGCGAGATGCGCAAGCACATGGCCTGGTACTTCAAGGGATACGTGGTGGGCGGGGAGCTGCGGGCCAAGCTGGGCCTGGTGTCGACGCTCGCGGAGCTCGACGACCGGCTGGGCGCGCTCGACCTGGCACAGCCGTACCCCGGTGAGGCCGCGGAGGGCCAGCGCGGGCGGGCCGGATCGCCCAAGCGGCCCGCGCTGCCCGAGGGCTGGCTGGACTCACGAGACTTGTCGGAGGACTTCCGCCGTGCGCTGCACGAGGCCGAGCTGAGCATCTCGGGCGGCTGACGCGCCTGTCACGGCGCCGGGGCGGTGCTCCCACGCACGACGATGCGGGGCCGCAGACGCAGGTCCGCCGGCACGGGCGAGCCGTCCAGCAGCGCGCAAACCCGCGCCCAGGCGTGCTCCCCGATCTCGTCGGTGGGAACCGCCGCGGTGGTCAGCGTCGGCGTGGAGTACGCGCTGAAGGGGATGTCGTCGAAGCCCACCACGGACATCTGCTCGGGCACGCGGGCGCCCAGCTCGTGCAGCCCCGACAGCACGCCGAGGGCCACCAGGTCGTTGTAGGCCACCACCGCCGAGCTCCCGCTCTCGCGCGCGGCGCCCGCCGCGGCGTGCCCGTCGGCGAAGGACGGGCCACAGGGCAGCACGTCGAGTTGGATGCGGCCCGCGGAGGCGAGCTCGTGCAGCGCCTGCAGCCGGAGGGTGTGGGAGGCGCTCGTCGCCGGGCCGGAGAGGTAGGCGAGCCGCGAGTGGCCCAGGCCCTCGAGGTGGGTGACGAGGTCGCGGATGCCCGCCGCGTAGTCGACTGCCACCTGGGGCGAGCGCACCTCCGGCACGGCGCGGTTGAGCAGCACGAGCGGCTCGAGCTCGGGGGCGAGCTCGGCGAGGACCTCGGCGGACATGCGCGGGGCGCACAGCACCAGCGCGTCGCAGCGCCGCCGTGCCTCGCGGGCCATCTCGATCTCCGCGGCGACGTCCTCGTTGGACTCCGCGACGAGCAGACGGTGCGAGGCGCGTCCCGCGGCCTGGCCCAGGCTCCGCAGGATCCCTTGGAACAGGGGGTTCGCCAGGTCGGGCACCACGAGCGCCACGGTGGAGGTGCGACCGCCGGCGAGGCCCCGGGCGACGATGCTCGGTCGGTACTGGAGTGCCGACGCCGCGGCGTGGACGCGCGCGGCGAGCTCGGGGGCCACTGACGACTTGCCGTTCATCACGCGGGAGACGGTGGCGCGGGAGACCCCTGCGCGCGCCGCGACCAGGTTGATCGTCGCGGGTCGCCACGATCCCACGTGTGCCTCCTTTGGCCCTGGTGCTGGTGCCGCGAGTGCGACCGGCGCCCGGATCATATCGGGATGATCCGTCGCCGGTCGCACTCTCGCATGCGCCAACGCCCGCAGGGCCGCCTCACGCCTCAGCGGGCAAGGCGTGTCGCGGGGCAGGTCAGGCCAGGCGCGCCCACACGGTCACGTCGGACGGCACCAGGGTGCTGTCGCCCTCGGTGGCCAGCTCGGCGCTGGAGAGCAGCACGGTGGCGGACTCGGGCAGGGCGACGGCCGTGCCGCCCAGGTTCGTCACCACGAGCAGGTCGCGGTTGACGAAGGCGACGACGCCATCCTGCTCCCCGACGCCCTCGACCCAGGCCAGCGAGCCCGTGCCCAGGTGGAACTCGCGGCGGATCCGCAGCGCCTCGCGGTACATCTCGTACGTCGAGCCCGGCACGCCCTTCTGGGCGTCCAGGGCGTATGCCGCCCACTGCGCGGGCTGCGGGAGCCAGGTGGCGCCGGTGGGCGAGAAGCCGAAGCCCGGCGCCTCCGACTCCCAGGGCAGCGGGACGCGGCAGCCGTCACGGCCGCGCTCGGTGTGCCCCGAGCGCCACCACGCGGGGTCCTGGCGCAGGTCGTCGTCGAGGGCTGTGTGCTCCGGCAGGCCGAGCTCCTCGCCCTGGTACAGGTACGCGGATCCGGGCAGGCCCAGCATCATGAGGGTCGCGGCGCGGCCCCGGCGCAGGCCCAGCTCCTCGTCGGGCTGCTCGTCGCCGTGGCCGATGCCGTTGGGCCGTGAGTTCGGCTCGAGGAGGCCGAGCCGCGACGCGTGGCGCACGGTGTCGTGGTTGGACATCACCCAGGTGGTGGGCGCCCCGACAGCGTCGTTGGCGGCCAGGGACGCGGTCACCACTGTGCGCAGGGCGGCGGCGTCCCACGGGGTGCTGAGGAAGGAGAAGTTGAAGGCCTGGTGCATCTCGTCGGAGCGCACGTAGCGCGCGAGCCGGGACAGCGGCTCGACCCACGCCTCGGCGACGAGCGCGCGGTCGCCGTCGTACTCGGCGAGCACCTTGTGCCAGGCGCGGTAGATGTCGTGCACGCCGTCCTGGTCGAACATCGGGCCGGAGTTGCCCGCGCCGGTCGATCCGTCCTCGTCGTGCGAGCCCTCGATCATGGACACCGAGCCGTCCCAGTCGGGCAGCCCAGGCGCCTTGACCATGCCGTGCGCCACGTCGATGCGGAAGCCGTCCACCCCGCGGTCCAGCCAGAACCGGAGCACGTCCTCGAACTCCGCGCGGACCTCGGGGTGGTCCCAGTTCAGGTCGGGCTGGCGGGTGTCGAACATGTGCAGGTACCACTGGCCGGGCTCGCCGGACGGGTCGGTGGTGCGGGTCCACGCGGCCCCGCCGAAGATCGACTCCCAGTTGTTGGGCGGCAGCTCGCCGTTCTCGCCCTTGCCCTCGCGGAAGATGTAGCGCTCGCGCTCGGGGCTGCCGGGCCCGGCGGCGAGGGCCGCCTGGAACCACTCGTGCTCGTCGGAGGTGTGGTTGGGGACCAGGTCGACGATGATCCGCATGCCGCGCAGGTGCGCGCGCTCGAGCAGCTCGTCGAAGTCCGCGAGCGTGCCGAACAGGGGGTCGATCTGACGGTAGTCCGCGACGTCGTAGCCGGCGTCGGCCTGCGGCGAGCGGTAGAACGGCGACAGCCAGATGGCGTCGACGCCGAGCCGTGCCAGGTGGTCGAGCCGCGAGGTGACGCCCGGCAGGTCGCCGATGCCGTCGCCTGACGCGTCGGCGAAGGAGCGGGGGTACACCTGGTAGATCACGGCCTGGCGCCACCACTCGGCGCTGGCGGGGCTGGGAGCGTGCACGAGCGTGGTCGTGGTGGTGATCGTGCCGTGGGGGTCGGCGATGGACACGTGTTGCCTCGATTCAGGACGGGTGGGCGGCCAAGCCCCGGGGGTGCCGGCGCGCGCCGATGAGGGCCGCGCGCGGTGCGTGGTGGATCACGCGGTGATGGTGGCGGTGCTTGCTGAGAGTCCGGCGGGGGCCGGCGCGTCGAGCGGGGCCTCCGGGGTGGTGGGCGCGGCGCCCGTCGACGAGCGCACGATCAGCTCCGGGTGGAAGAGCAGCTCGGAGCGCGAGGCGTGGGCGCCGTTGATCTCGGACACGAGCGCGCTCACGGCGGCGTGCCCCATGGCCTGCACCGGCTGGCGCACTGTGGTCAGGGGCGGGTCCGTGTACGCGATGAGGGGGGAGTCGTCGTAGCCGACGATCGACAGGTCGTCGGGCACCGCGAGGCCGCGTTGGCGGGCGGCGCGGACGGCGCCCAGGGCCATGAGGTCGGAGCCGCAGATGATCGCGGTGTGCCCGGAGTCGATGAGCTCGCCGGCCGCGGCCTGGCCGCCCTCGACGGTGAAGAGGGTGGTGACGATGTGCGGCGCGGGGTCGTCCTCGCCGAAGTGCCTCGCCAGGTTGTGGGCGAAACCCTCGACCTTGCGCTGCGCGGGGACGAACCGGTCGGGGCCGATGGCGAGGCCGATGCGCTTGTGGCCGAGCGAGACGAGGTGCCGGAAGGCCAGTTCCATGGAGGCGAGGTCGTCGTTGGACACGGCGGGGGCGTCGACGCCGTCGGCGAACCCGTTGACCAGCACGATCGGCATCCCGCGGCTGCGCAGCCGGTGGTAGCGCTCGGGGCTGGCCGAGGTGTCGGCGTGCAGCCCGGAGACGAAGACGATGCCGGCCACCTCGTGCTCGAGGAGCATCTCGACGTACTGGTCCTCTGTGGTGCCGCCGGGGGACTGGGTGCACAGCAGCGGGGTGTAGCCGCGCTGCGACAGCATCGTCTCGATGACTTGCGCGAACGCGGGGAACACCGGGTTGGACAACTCGGGGACCACGAGGCCCACGAGCCCGGCGGAGCGGGTGCGGAGCTTCTCGGGGCGCTCGTAGCCGAGCATGTCGAGCGCGGCGAGCACCGCTTGACGCGTCTGCGCGGAGACTCCGTGCTTGCCGTTGAGCACGCGGGAGACGGTCGCGGTGCTGACGCCTGCTTGTTCTGCCAAGTCAGTCAGACGGGTGCGCACGTGGGGCAGCGTAAGCGACATAGGACCTCCTCGTCCGGGTTTGAGCCCACGGAGGTACCCGCGTAGCCGACCTTGCAACTGTTGCCTGAAAGTTACCGTAACGGTTTGCAAGGTGGCATGCAAAGGCGTTAGCGTCACGCCACACCAGGCCAGCGTCGGTGGGGGACCCCCGCCGAGATGGCAATCTCCCCCTTCGATTTGGAGAACGATGATGCGACGGAGCATCCCTGTAGTCGCCGCGACGCTCGGCCTCACGCTGACGCTCGCCGCGTGCTCGGGCTCGGCAGAGCCAGCGGCCCAGACCTCGGCGCCCGCGTCCGAGGGCGGCCTGACGATCTGGGTCGACGAGACCCGCCAGGACGCCGTCGCCGAGGCCGCGAAGGCCTTCGAGGCCGAGACCGACGTCAAGGTCGAGATCGTGCTGAAGAACTACGGCGACATCCAGGCCGACTTCATCGCCCAGGTGCCGACGGGCAAGGGCCCCGACATCACCGTGGGCGGCCACGACTGGCTCGGCGCCTTCCTGCAGAACGGCGTCGCCGCGCCGGTCGAGCTCGGCGACAAGTCCGACGACTTCATCGCCACCTCGATCGAGGCCTTCTCCCAGGACGGCCAGGTCTACGGCGTCCCGTACGCCGTCGAGAACATCGCCCTCATCCGCAACACCGCGCTGGCCGCCACCGCGCCTGCCACCTGGGACGAGGCGGTCGCCGCCGGCCAGGCCGCGGGCACCCGGTACCCGATCCTCGTCCAGACCGACGTCGAGGGCGACCCCTACACCTACTACCCGCTGCAGACGTCCTTCGGCGCCCCGGTGTTCGCGCAGAACGCCGACGGCTCCTACACCGACGAGCTGACGCTCGGCGGCGAGGCGGGCGTCGCGTTCGCGACGTGGCTCCAGGCCCAGGGCGCCGCTGGCGTGCTGAGCACCGACGTCACCTACGACATCGCCGTCGAGGCGTTCTCCAACGGCGAGGCGCCGTTCATCATCGGCGGCCCGTGGATGATCGGCTCCTTCGAGGGCCTGGACCTGGCCATCGACCCGATCCCGTCGGCCGGCGGGCAGCCCGCGGAGATGTTCGCGGGCGTCCAGGGCTTCTACGTCAGCGCGCAGAGTGACAACGCGCTGCTCGCGAACGACTTCCTGGTCAACTACATCGCGACGACGGACGCGCAGGTCACCCTCGCCGAGGCCGGCAACCGCCCGCCGGCGCTGCTCTCGGCCGCGGAGAAGTTCGCCGACGACCCGATCATGACCGGCTTCGCCGCCGTGGGCGCCACAGCTGCGCCGATGCCGTCGATCCCCGCGATGAACTCGGTCTGGGAGTTCTGGGGCGTCACCGAGGCCAACATCATCTCCGGCGCGGCGGCCCCGGCCGACGCCTGGAACAAGATGGTGTCGGACATCGAGGGCGCGATCAGCAAGTAGCCCCCCGCGGTCCCCGGACCGCATGAGCCGGGCGGCGTGCCCCCCAATCCACGCCGCCCGGCTCAACCTTTCGAGGGGCCTCGCCCCTCGCCCACCTGAGCACCAAAGCCCCGGAGGCAGTGATGTCCACCCCCCAGCCCGCGGTCGTCGAGCCAGCGACCCCCGGAACGCGCGACGGCCGCGGCACGCCGGCGAAGCGTCGCTCCCGTCCGGTCGACAGGTCCCACGCACGCGAGTTCACCCGGGGCTTCGTCGCCAAGCTCGTGCTCATGGCCGTTGTCGACGCGCTCGGGGTGTACGCGCTCTTCGCCGCCTGGAACGCCGAGGCTTGGGGCATCTTCGCAGCGATGGCCGCGTTGGTGGTCGTCGCGAACTGGGTGTATTTCTCCCGTCGCGCGCTGCCGCTCAAGTACATCCTCCCCGGGCTCGCGTTCCTGCTCGTCTTCCAGATCTACGTCGTCGCCTACACCGGCTACGTGGCCTTCACCAACTACGGCGACGGCCACAACTCGACGAAGGAGCAGGCCATCGAGGCGCTGCTCATCCAGAACGAGCGCCGCGTCGAGGGGTCGCAGTCCTACCCGCTGACGGTGCTCGCCGACGGCGACGAGCTCGCGTTCGGCGTCCTCACGGACGACGGCGACGTGCGCGTCGGCCGAGCGGAGCAGCCGCTCGAGACAGTGGACGACGCCGTCGTCGACGGCGGCACGGTGACAGAGGTCCCGGGCTACGAGGTGCTCGACCGGCAGGCGGTGCTGGCCCGCCAGGGCGAGGTGACCAACCTGCGGGTCCCGTTCTCCGACGACCCGGAGGACGGCTCGATCCGCACGCAGGACGCCCGCACCGGATACGCCTACACCTCGACGCTCGTCTACGACGAGGCCGCCGACACGATGACCGACACCACCACGGGTGACGTGTACTCGCCCAATGACCGCGGCGAGTTCGAGGACGCCTTCGGCAAGAAGCTCGGAGTCGGCTGGCGCGTCGGCGTCGGCTTCGAGAACTTCACCACCGCGTTCTCCGACAGCCGCTACTCCCAGCCATTCGTCAAGGTCCTGGCCTGGACGTTCGCCTTCGCGATCCTGTCCGTGGTGTCGACGTTCGCACTCGGCCTGTTCCTCGCCATCGTCTTCAACGACGAGCGGCTGCGCGGACGGAAGGTCTACCGGACGCTGATGATCCTGCCGTACGCGATCCCCGGCTTCCTCGCCGCGCTGCTGTGGTCCGGGATGCTCAACCGCAGTTACGGGTTCGTCAACCAGGTGCTGCTCGGCGGCGCGCAGATCGGCTGGCTCACCGACCCGGTGCTCGCCAAGGTCGCGGTGCTCGGCGTCAACCTGTGGCTCGGCTTCCCCTACATGTTCCTGATCTGCACCGGCGCGTTGCAGTCGCTGCCCAGCGACGTGCTGGAGGCCGCGAAGATCGACGGCGCGAGCAAGTGGCGGACGCTGCGCTCGGTGACGCTGCCGCTGCTGCTGGTCTCCACCGCGCCGCTGCTCATCTCGTCGTTCGCGTTCAACTTCAACAACTTCACCCTGATCTACATGCTCACCGGCGGGGGGCCGCGCTTCGCGGACGCGTCCGTGCCCCTGGGGCACACCGACATCCTGATCTCGATGGTCTACTCCGTCTCCGGCATCGACGGATCGGCCCCGAAGAACTTCGGGCTGGCGAGTGCCCTGTCGATCATCATCTTCATCATCGTCGGCACGGTCTCCGCCATCGCGTTCCGCCGGACCCGCTCGCTCGAGGAGATCAGCTGACATGGCCACCGACGTCCTCCCCACCCGCGCCCCCGCCTCCCAGCGGCCCCAGGTCGACCAGCGCATGGGCTTCAAGCGCTGGGCGCGCGAACTCGGCTGGCGCCACCTCATCGGCGTCATCGCCGTGGTGTACGCAGGCTTCCCGATCCTCTACATCATCTCCTCCTCGCTCAGCGAGAAGGGGACGCTGACGGGCTCCAACAAGCTGTTCGCCCAGGTCAGCCTCACCAACTACGCGAGCCTGGGCGATACCCGCTTCTGGGAGTGGGTCGCCAACACCCTGGTGATCGCCAGCATCACGGCCATCGGCACGGTGCTCATGGGCGCCGCCGCGGCGTACGCGTTCTCCCGCTTCCGGTTCTCCGGGCGCCGCGTGGGCCTGACCACCCTGCTCATCATCCAGATGTTCCCGCAGATGCTCGCCTTCGTCGCGATCTTCCTGCTGCTCATCGCCCTCGGGAACGTGATCCCGGGCCTGGGCCTGAACAGCCGGCTCGCGTTGATCTGCATCTACCTGGGCGGCTCGCTCGGCGTCAACACGTTCCTCATGTACGGGTTCTTCAACACGATCCCGCGCGAGCTGGACGAGGCGGCGAAGATCGACGGCGCCACGCACGCGCAGATCTACTGGACGATCATCCTGCGGCTGGTCGCGCCGATCCTGGCGGTGGTCGGGCTGCTGTCCTTCATCAGCACGTTCGGCGAGTTCATC
Organism: Actinomycetes bacterium; assembly: GCA_023389545.1. Taxonomy (GTDB): domain Bacteria; phylum Actinomycetota; class Actinomycetes; order Actinomycetales; family Cellulomonadaceae; genus Cellulomonas_A. Next base: position 10,403 of record JAEWEI010000414.1, read on the forward strand.
ATCGCCCGCACGGTGCTGCAGTCGGAGGCGCACTGGACGCTCGCCGTGGGCCTGTACAACTGGGTCTCCGACCTGCTCGAGGCCAACTGGGGCGTGTTCGCGGCGGGCGCCGTGATCTCCGCGATCCCGGTGCTGGCACTGTTCCTCTTCCTGCAGAAGTACATTGTCGGCGGCCTGACCGCGGGCTCCGTGAAGGGCTGACGCGTGGCGGGCCACCTCCTCGACGAGCCGCACCACGACGGCTCGGAGCTGTACGTCCCGCAGGGCGCCCCCCAGCTCGGCGACGTGGTCCCGGTGCGCTTCCGCGTGCCGGCCACGGGCGCCGAGCGGGCCCTGTGGGTGCGCACCGTGCGTGACGCGGAGCCGCGCATGGAGCCCGCCCGGCTCGAGCGCGCCGACGAGCATGAGCGCTGGTACGTCGCCGACCTCCCGATGCACAACCCGGTGACGGGGTACCGCGCGCTGCTCGACGAGCCCGGCGGCTACCGCTGGCTCAATGGCGCTGGCACGCATGCGCGGGATGTGGCCGACGCGCACGACTTCCGGCTCTCCGCGCATGAGCCGGCGCCGCGGTGGCTGGACGACGCAGTCGTCTACCAGATCTTCCCCGACCGCTTCGCGAGGTCGAGCGGCCACACCGGCCCGCCGGTGGGCGACCTGCCGGAGTGGGCCCGGCCCGCGGACTGGGCGGACGAGTCGATCGGCGCGGGGCCCGGTGTGGCGACGCAGCTCTACGGCGGCGATCTGCCCGGCATCGAGCAGCGGCTGGACCACCTGCAGCGGCTCGGCGTCGACACCGTGTATCTGACGCCCATCTTCCCGGCGCGCTCCAACCATCGGTATGACGCGAGCACGTTCGACCACGTCGACCCGCTGCTCGGCGGCGACCGGGCGCTCGCATCGCTCAGCCGTGCGCTGCACAGCCGCGGCATGCGGCTGATCGGCGACCTCACCACGAACCACACGGGCGCCGGGCACGAGTGGTTCGCGCGCGCGCAGGCGGACAGCGCGAGCGAGGAGGCGTCGTTCTACTACTGGCAGCAGCAGCACCCCGGTTACGTCGGATGGCTGGGCCACGACTCGCTGCCCAAGCTCAACTACAACGCGCCCGCATTGGCGCAGCGGATGATCCAGGGGCCCGACTCGATCATCGGCAGGTGGCTCCGGGAGCCCGTGAGCCTCGACGGCTGGCGGATCGACGTCGCGAACATGACGGGGCGCCACGGCGCCGACGACTTCACGCAGGAGATCGCCCGCGCGATCCGCGCCACGATGCGGGACCTCAACCCCGAGGCCGTGCTGGTCTCCGAGCACTTCCACGACGCCAGCCTGGACCTGCGGGCCGGCGGGTGGCACACGAACATGAACTACTCGGCGTTCACCCGCCCGGTGTGGACGTGGCTGGTGGACCCGGACAACCAGCTCGGCTTCCTGGGACTGCCCACGTCGATCCCGCGTCGCGACGGCCGCGCGATGGTCGCCACCATGCGCGAGTTCGACGCCGCCGTGCCGTGGTCGATCACCACGCACCAGTGGAACATGCTCGGCTCGCATGACACCCCGCGGCTGCGCACGGTGGTGAGGTCCCGCGAGATGGTCGAGGTCGCCGCGGGGCTGCTGTTCACCTACCCGGGCACGCCTGTGATGTTCGCGGGCGACGAGGGCGGGCTCACCGGCGTCAACGGGGAGCACGCCCGCGCCCCGATGCCGTGGCCGCAGATCGACGCCGGTGGCGGACCGGAGTGGGACGCCGCGACGTTCGACCTCTACCGCTCGCTCATCGCGTTGCGCCGCTCGTCACGCGCCCTGCGCGAGGGCGGGATGCGGTGGGCCATCGTCGAGCCCGACGCGGTCGCGTACCTGCGGGAGACCGTTGACGAGCGGGTGCTGGTGCTCGTGACCCGGGCGCCGTGGGGCGGGGCGACCCTCCCGCGGCATCTCGTGTCGCCGGGCGGGGACGTCGAGAGCCTCTACGGCGGCGCGGAGCTGCTGGTGCGCCCGGACGGCATCGAGCTGCCCGGGGACGGTCCAGGCGTGCAGGTGTGGCGCCTGGCGTGAGCGCGCCGCCGACGGCCCCCGGACCGGCCTGTGGAGGGCAGCGGGGACCCGCCAGCATGGCCAACTAGGGTGAGGGCCGTGACAGCGCAGACCCTGATCGACGGATACACCGAGGTGGACCGCGCGCGCTGGGTCGCCGAGGCGCCCAAGTCGCGCGCCCGGTCCCCGTTCGAGCGCGACCGCGCGCGCCTGGTGCACTCCTCGGCGCTGCGGCGCCTCGGCGCCAAGACGCAAGTCCTGGGCCCCGGCTCGGACGACTTCGTGCGCACCCGCCTCACGCACACGCTCGAGGTGGCGCAGGTGGGCCGGGAGATCGGCAAGGCCCTCGGCTGCGACCCGGACGTCGTGGACACGGCCTGCCTCGCGCACGACCTGGGCCATCCGCCGTTCGGCCACAACGGGGAGCGCGCGCTGGCCAAGATCGCGCGCGGCATCGGCGGCTTCGAGGGCAACGCCCAGACGCTCCGTCTGCTGACCCGCCTCGAGCCGAAGGTGGTCGGTCCGGACGGCCGCGCCGTCGGGCTCAACCTGACCCGCGCGAGCCTGGACGCCGCCACCAAGTACCCGTGGGCGGCGGGGGAGGGCCCGCTGATGCCCGACGGGCGGCCCACCCACAAGTTCGGCGTCTACACCGACGACGCCCCGGTCTTCGCCTGGCTCCGCGAGGGCGCCCCCGCGGGCCGCAAGTGCCTCGAGGCGCAGGTCATGGACCTCGCAGACGACATCTCGTACTCCGTGCACGACGTGGAGGACGCCGTGGTCGGCGGGCGGCTCGACCTCGCGGTCCTCACCCAGCCCGACGAGCGCGCGCGCGTCGTCGAAGGCGTGCAGGCCTGGTACGGGGACGACATCGACGGCGACGGGCTGCTCGACGCGATGGACCGCCTCAACGCGGAAGGGCTGTGGGCCCACGGCTTCGACGGCTCGCGCGGGGCGCTCGCGGTGCTCAAGGACGCCACCAGCCAGCTCATCGGCCGGTTCGCCGGCGCCGCCCAGGCGGCCACACGCGAGCTCTATGGCGAGGGCCCTCTGACGCGGTACGCCGCCAACCTCGTGGTGCCCGACGAGACGATGGCCGAGATCCTCGTCCTGAAGGGGCTCGCCGTGGCGTACGTCATGGCGCCGCGCGAGCTCGAGCCGCTGTACCACCGCCAGCGCGAGATCCTCGACGACCTGGTGCGCGTCATGGCCGACCGCGCCCCTGTCAGCCTCGAGCCGCCGTTCGCCGCCGACTGGGCCGCCGCTGCCGACGACGGCGCCCGGCTGCGGGTGGTCATCGACCAGGTGGCCTCCCTCACCGACGTCTCCGCCGCCGAGTTGCACGGCCGCCTGGTGCGCCCCGCGCGCTGACCGCGCGGCCCCCGCGTGGGCTGGGCGACCAGCCCGCTCGCCTAGACTGCGGGCGTGGCAGGACGGATCCGGCGGGAGGACGTGCAGGCGGTTCGCGAGCGCGCCCAGATCGAGGAGATCGTCGGCCAGCACGTGACGCTCAAGACGGCGGGCGTGGGCTCCGCGAAGGGCCTGTGCCCCTTCCACGACGAGCGCTCCCCGTCGTTCCACGTCCGGCCCCAGGTGGGGCTGTGGCACTGCTTCGGCTGCGGCGAGGGCGGCGACGTCATCTCGTTCGTGCAGAAGATCGACGGGCTGCCCTTCGCCGAGGCCGTGGAGTACCTGGCGGGCAAGGTCGGCATCCAGTTGCGCTACGAGGAGGGCGGCGCCCCGCGCCCCGGCGAGGAGCCCGGGCGCCGGCAGCGGCTGCTCGAGGCGCACCGCGTCGCGGCGGCCTACTTCACCGAGCAGCTCACAACCCCCGGCGCCGCGGCGGCACGCCAGTTCCTCGCGGAGCGCGGGTTCGGCCGTGACGCCGCCGAGCAGTTCGGGGTGGGCTACGCGCCGCAGGGGTTCGACTCGTTGCTGCGGCACCTGCGCGGGCGCGGCTTCACGGAGGCGGAGCTGACGGCCTCGGGCCTGGTCAGCCAGAACAACCGCGGGCTCTACGACCGCTTCCGCGGGCGGCTTGTGTGGCCTATCCGCGAGGTCACCGGGGACACCATCGGGTTCGGGGCCCGCAAGCTCTACGACGAGGACCAGGGCCCCAAGTACCTCAATACCCCGGAGACGCCGCTGTACCGCAAGTCCCAGGTGCTGTACGGCATCGACCTCGCCAAGCGGGAGATCGCCAGGGAGAAGCGCGTCGTGGTGGTCGAGGGATACACCGACGTCATGGCCATGCACCTGTCGGGGGAGGGCACTGCCGTCGCGACCTGCGGCACCGCGTTCGGACCGGACCACGCCCGGATCGTGCGCCGCCTTGTCGGCGACGCGGGCGCCAGCGGCGGGGTGCAGCTCGCGTCCGGCGCGTCAGTGGGCGGCGAGGTGATCTTCACGTTCGACGGGGACGCCGCCGGGCAGAAGGCCGCGCTGCGCGCGTTCGGCGAGGACCAGACGTTCACGGCGCAGACGTTCGTCGCCGTGGAGCGCAGCGGCATGGACCCGTGCGAGCTGCGCCAGGCGCAAGGCCCGGAGGCGGTGCGCGCGCTCGTCGCCGGCCGCCAGCCGCTCTTCGAGTTCGTCATCCGCGCGACGCTGCGCTCCTACGACCTCGGCACCGCGGAGGGCCGGGTCGGCGCGCTGCGGGCCGCCGCGCCCGTCGTCGCGGGCATCCGCGACACAGCGCTGCGGCCCGAGTACACGCGACTGCTGGCCGGCTGGCTCGGCATGGACCAGGGGTCCGTCAACGACGCCGTGCGGTCCGCCGGGCGCCAGGGAGCGGCCCAGCGCGGGCAGGACCCGCGC
>JAEWEI010000082.1 GCA_023389545.1 Actinomycetes bacterium
CCGGAGGGCGGCTCGCGGGGGTCGGAGTTCAGCACCCGGCCCACTGAGTCCGACCTCTGGCTCCGCCTGGTGGCCGAACGGAGCCCCGGCGCCACCCGGCGGGCGTTCTTCCTCCGGGCCGAGACAGCGCACGCGTTCTACACCTACCTGGAGGACAACCCCGGCATGCGCCCGGAGCCGGTGTTCCACGAGATGTCCCACGGCGAGTCCTTCCTCGCGCTGGTGGGCGACCGTATGAAGAAGCCGGGCCTGTACCTGCTCGACGAGCCCGAGTCGGCGCTGTCCTTCCACGGCTGCCTCGCGCTGCTGGCCCACCTGCACGCCCTGGTCGCATCCGGGTCGCAGGTCATCCTGTCCACCCACTCGCCGATGCTGGCCGCGCTGCCCGGCGCCCAGATCTGGGAGCTGGGCGAGTGGGGCATGCGGCGGTCGGCGTGGGAGGACCTGGAGCTGGTGCGCGCGTGGCGGGGCTTCCTCGACGACCCGGCGAGGTATCTGCGCCACGTGCTCGACGACCCGCCGGCCTGATGCGCGTCACTCGGCTCGCTGCCGTGAGCGCCTACGCCCGCGCTGGCCTTGACCGTCGCGACGTGGCTGGCGCGCCCGTGCGCTGGATGGCCTGGAGGAGGTCGCCCTTCGACATCGTGGAGCGCCCGGCGATGTCCAGGCGCTTGGCGATCTCGTAGAGCTGCGCCTTGGTCGCGCTCGCGTCGGCGGCCGGAGCGGTGGCCCGCTGTCGCGCGCCCGCCGCGGGTCGTTGGGGGGCCGGCGCCGTCGGAGCCTTCGCCTTCCGCTCCCACCGTTTGCCGACCTTCTCGAACTTGTCCTTGAGCGCGTCGAACGCGATCCGGAGCGCGCGCTCGCCCTCGCCGTGCTCCCGGGCGGCGGCGTCATGCGCCTCCGCGAAGGCCCGCTGCGCCTTCTTGCCCGAGCGGGCGACGGCGCCAGGCAGCCGCTTGGTGCGGACCTTGCCCTTCTTGCTGATCATCCGCATGGCGACCTCCCGGGTGGTGCGGCTGAGTGCGACTCGTCCCATAGCCTGCGCCCATGGTCGGCCGCGCGACGTGCCGCCGCATCCGCAGCGTCGTCGGCGCGCGTCAGCCCTAGGCGTCGGCCGTCAGGCGCAGCGCGCAGTGCTGCGGCCCCACGAACGGCTCGAGGGCCTGCGCGCGCACGGGACCGCCGACCTGCTCCAGGACGCCCTGCGCGAGCCCGAGGTGCACTCTGCACACGACCTCGGGCCGGGACCGCGCGAGGCTGAGGAACGGGCATCGCCACAGGTCGAACGTGAGCGTCTCGGGGTCGAGCACGGGGTCGAAGCCCATCCGGTCCAGGTGCGCGTCGAGCGCGAGGATCTGCCGATCGCGGGGGTCGCCGGCCGCGGAGCGCCCGGGCAGCGGGCTGGCGTCGACCAACTTCCGGCCGACGCTGGCGCCGTGCTGCTGTGCGGAGTCCGCGACGTCGTCGATCGCGGCGCCGTAGCCGTCCAGCAGCGCGCGGACCAGCGCGGCCTGTGCGATGGAGTCCTCGAGCCGTCGGGTGGCGAGGGGATCCTCATGCACGTCGCGCGCGGTGGTGGAGCGGTAGCGCATGCGGGGGCGGCCGCGCCCGTCCGGCGTGCCCCGCTCACGGTGGACGTACCCCTCGGCGATGAGCCGCTGCAGGTGCTCGCGGGTGGTGTTCTCGTGCAGGCCGGTGGCCGTGGCCAACTCGCCGACGGTGGACGGGCCGTTGCGCTGGAGCGCGTCGAGGAGCTCGACCCGTCGGCCGGAGGCGAGGACTGCGCGCGGGCGCCGCTCCAGGGGGTCCGTGCTCGTGATCTCGTCCATGCGCATCCCCTCACTCCTGGTGCACCGCAGCCTGCGTCGACATCCGCGCCGTGCCCAGGGACGTACGTCCCGTGGACAGCCTGCCCCGAAATACCACGATGATCCCGTGGAAAATCGACGCGTCGCCCCGCGCTCCGCCTTCCTGCTGCCGGCGGGGCTGGCGATGCTCGCGGGCCTCGACGGCGCCCTGCTGCTCCTCGGCCTGCCCGCGCCCGTGGACCTGCAGCGGCTGCCCGAGGTGCACGGCCCGGTCATGGTGCTCGGGTTCGTCGGCACTGTCGTCGCGCTGGAGCGCGCCGTCGCGGTGGGACGGTGGCCCGGCTTCGCGGCGCCGCTGCTGCTCGGCGCGGGCGGCATCGCATTGGTCTCGCCCCTGCCGCGCGTCGTCGGGCAGCTGGGCCTGCTCTTCGGGTCCCTCGCCCTCGGCTGGCTCTACACCCGGGTGTGGCGACGGCAGCCTGCCACGGCAGTCGCCGTCCAGGCCACCGGGGCCGCGCTCGCGGTGGCGGCCGCCGCGCTGTGGGCGAGCGGGGCCTCCATCCCGCACCTCGCGCCGTGCATGGCGGGCTTCCTGGTGCTGACGATCGCCGGGGAGCGCCTCGAACTCCTTCGGGTGGCCGCCCCGCCGCGTGGGGTCGAGGACGCCGTGCTGGTGCTCGCACTGGGCTGGTGCGCCGCGGCGGTCCTCGGGCTGCTCTGGCCGGCGGTCGGCTATCCGGTGCTGGGCGCGGTGCTGCTGCTACTCGTCGGCGTCCTGGTGCGTCACGACGTCGCCCGCCGCACCATCCACTCGACAGGGCTGCCGCGGTTCATGGCGGTGGCGATGCTCAGCGGGTACCTGTGGCTCGCCGTCGCGGGAGGGGTGTGGCTCGCGGCCGGGCCGGTGCTCTCCGGGACGGGCTACGACGCCGTGCTGCACAGCGTGTTCCTCGGCTTCGTGATGTCGATGATCATGGCCCACGCCCCGGTGATCCTCCCCGCCGTCGTGCGCCGCCCGCTGCCGTACCACCCCGTGATGCTCGCCCCGCTCGCGCTGCTGCATGTGAGCCTGGCCGTCCGGGTGCTGATCGGCGACGCCCACAACGTGCCCGCCGCCGTGCAGATCGGCGGGGTCGGCAACATCGTCGCGCTGCTGGGATTCATGGTGGTCGCGGCCGGCTCGGTCGTCCGGGCCAGCCGACGCGGTCCCGACAGGCCCGCCCGGCCGCGCGATCCTGATCCGGCGCCCGCACGACCCGCCGGGCCGACAGCGGTGGCGACCACGATCGGACTGCGGCCGTGAACCGCGCGGCATGGCACCTGCGGGCCAACGTCGTCGTCCTGGCCTGGCTGGCCGCGGCGGCGCTCGCGACAGTGGTGCACCGCCAGATCGCGGGCTCCGGCTGGCTCATGGTCCACCTGCTGCTGCTCGGCGGCGCCAGCACCGCGATCCTCATCTGGAGCCAGCACTTCGCCGACACGCTGCTGCGCCATCCGGCGAGCCGGCGTGCGCTGCTGGCACGCCTGGCCCTGCACAACGCCGGGGCCGTGGCCGTGGTGGTCGGGGTCCAGGTCGTCAGCACCCCGCTGGTCGTCGCCGGCGGCGCCGCCGTGGCGGGCGCTGCCGTGCACCAGGTGGTCGGCGTCGCCCGGCAGCGCGGCCACGCCCTGCCCGCGCGCTTCGCGCACCTCGTGCGCTACTACCTGGCGGCCGCGGTGTTCCTGGTCCCGGGCGTGGCCTGCGGTGTCGTGATGGCGCGCTTCCCGGTCGACCCGGAGCCGCATGCTCGGCTGTCCGTCGCGCACACCGCCCTCGCGCTCTTCGGCTGGGTCGGGCTCACCGTCGCGGGCACGCTCGTCGTCCTGTGGCCGACGGTGCTGCACGCGCGCATCCACCCCGCCGCGGAGACCGCCGCCCGGCGTGCGTTCCCCGTCCTCGTGGGCGGTGTGGTCGTCCTGGCGGCCGGGCCCGCCTCCGGCAGCAGGGTGCTCGTGGCAGTGGGGGCGGCAGTCGTCGTGGCGGGGATCGCGATGCTCGGCCGCTTCGTGGTCGCCCAGGCGCGGGCCTCGGCGCCCCGGACCTTCTCGGCCTGGAGCGTGGCCGCCGCGCTGCTGTGGTGGACCGGCACGACAGTGACGCTGGGGCTGCGGGTCGCCCTCGCCCCGGACTGGGAGGCGGCGGCGGCCGCGCTCGTCGAGCTGGTGCCCGCGTTCGTCGTCGGGTTCGTCGCCCAGGTGCTGGTCGGGTCCATGTCCCACCTGCTGCCCGTCGTGCTCGGCGGCGGCCCCGCCGTCCAGCGGCGCACCTCGGCAGCCCTCGACCGGGGCGGCGCCGCCCGGGTCGTGCTGCTCAACGGCGCGCTGCTGCTCTACGTCGCGCCGGCGCCCAGCGCGGTGCGGGTGGTCACCTCCCTCGTGGGGCTCGGCGCCCTCGTCGCCTTCCTCGTGCTGGCCGTCATCGCCGTGCGGCAGTCACGCCGCCCTGCCCCCGCAGCGACAACCCCCGCGCCTGCCCTCCCACGCGAGCCCGACCCGCTGCAGCCCACCCGCCACCGGGGAGGCGCCGCCGCTGCAGTCGGCGGCCTGCTCCTCGCCGTGGTGGTCGGCGTCGCGATGGACCCGGTCGCGGCCGGCCTGACGGACGCGGCCTCGTCATCCGCGGGATCGCCGGTCGTCGCCACGGGCGGCACGACGACGGTGCAGGTCACGGCGCTGGACATGCGCTTCAGCCCGCGGGAGGTCGAGGTGCCCGCCGGCGACCGGCTGGTCATCGAGCTGACCAACAGCGACTCCGCGGTGCACGACCTCGTGCTCGCGTCGGGCGCCACCTCCGGTCGGCTCGAGCCGGGGGAGACCACCACTGTGGACGCGGGTGTCGTCGCTGCGGACACCGACGGATGGTGCTCGGTCGCGGGGCACCGCCTGATGGGGATGACGCTGAAGATCGTCGTCACCGGCTCAGTCGCCGACAGCGCCTCACCTGCTGCCGAGCACCAACACGGCGAGTCCGTGGGCGCGACGGGCGCCTCGGCCGCCGACGACCTCGACCCCGGCGCCGAGCCGGATGCGGACTTCCGGGCCTGGGACGCCGTCCTGGCCCCTGCGGCCGTCTCC
>JAEWEI010000457.1 GCA_023389545.1 Actinomycetes bacterium
GGCCGACGGCGAACAGGAACGTCACGGCGGCGGCCTCCCAGTACTGGCCGATCACCACCGCCCCGACGGACGCGACGGTGACGAGCAGGTCGATGCCGATCACCCGCGCCGCCAGTGCGCGGATGGCTTGGACGGCGATGGGCGATCCCGCCGCGACGGCTGCCGCGAGCATCAGGGCGTTGCTGGCGAGTCCCGCCCCGAACACCGCGGCTATCGCGGCCGATCCCGCGATGAGCAGTCCACTCACCGCGGGAACGGCCCAGCGTCCGCGCAACTCCATGGCCATCAGAACGCCGCCGCGGTGGAGGCGTAGCCGGCCTTGGCGACTGCGGCGATGAGGGCCTCGACCCCGACGATCTGGGGGTCGTGGTCGATCTCGATGCGGCTCGAGGCGAAGTGCACAGTGACGGTGCTGACGCCCGCGAGACGTCCGACCTGCTTCTCGATCTTCGCCACGCAGGACGGGCAGGAGAATCCGCTAGCCCGCAGGATCGTGCGGGTGGTCGCGGCGGTGGAGGTGGAGGGGGTGCTGATGGAGCTCATGATCGAACCTCTTCTCGTGGAGCCTGTGCCGCCCGTTCGAGGCGACTGACTCGGACGTTAGGAGGCTGGCCACCACGCGAGAATGACGTGCGTCATGTAGCCGCAGCACCGCTGCATTTTGGCTGGGCCGGGTCCTGAATCCGGGGGGATACGCTCGCCCGAAGCCCAGGAGACGATGTGAGCACCTCGCACCCCCACCATCAGCACGACGGGTCCGAGCCGACGGCGGCACCCTCGGCCCGGCGGCGGATCCCGCTGCGCACGCCCTGCGCCGAGCCCCACCACTGCCCGACGCCTGTCCGGATGCGCGTCCTGGGCCACGTCCCGCTGTTCGCCGGCCTCTCGACGTCAGATCTCGAGGCCATCGACGCCCGGATGGTCTCGCTCGCCTGGCCGGCCGGGGGCCAGGTGTTCACCGCTGGCGCCCCCGCAGACCACCTCTACGTCCTGGCCTCCGGCCGGGTGAAGGTCTCCCGGCCGACCGACGGCGGGCGCGAGATCGTCGTCGACCTCCTCACCCCAGGCGACCTCTTCGGGACCCTGACCGCCCTCGGCGACCCGACCTACCCGGAGACGGCCGAAGCCCTCACGACCACCTGCGCCCTGCGGATCGATCCCACCGCGTTCCGGGCCGTGCTCACCGAGCACCCGACGGTCGCCCTGCGCGTTCTGGACGACGTCGCGGCGCGCCTCGCCCGGGCCCGCTCCGACCTGGGCCGCCACTCCACGGACACCGTGGCGCAACGCGTCGCCGCGACCCTGCTCCGGCTCGCGGACAAGCTCGGCCAGGAACGGGCCGACGACGGCGGCACCCTGCTCCAGATCCCGCTCTCCCGCGCAGACCTCGCGGGGATGACCGGCTCGACGCCCGAGTCCGTGTCCCGTGTGATGAGCCGGCTCCGCAAGAACCAGGTCATCGACTCTGGACGCCGGTGGACAGCGGTCCTCGACCGGGACCGCCTGGCTAAGGTCGCCGCGGGCTCGCCGGAGAGCTAGGGGCCTGTCGGCCGCGGGCCTGCCTCTGGATCTACCGCGCCCTCGTCGGCTCCGCGGCCTGCTCCACGCCCGTCACCGTCGTCAGCAGGAAGACGGAGTCCTCCTCCGCGAGCACGGCATGGCGCAGGTGCGTGAGCAGGGCGATCTCCCCCGCGACCAGCGCGTCGGCCTCGACGCCGGTGACCCGCAGGCGGCCCACCAGGACCTGCAGGCTCGCCGCGCTGGGCGAGTTGTGCTCGGCGAGCTGGGTACCAGCCACCAGGGCGATGACTGTCTGCCGCAGCGGGCCGTCATGCAGCAGGAGCTCGGCGCTGCGGCCGTTGTCAGATGTGCGGGCGGCGTCGAGGTGCGACTGGGTGAGAAGGCTCAGGTTGGCCATGTGTCCTCCAAGGTCACGCCGAGCGTACGGGTGCGGCGGATCCGGGGTCGCGGGTGGCGCTCACACCTCGAACACGTACCCCATCCCCGGCTGCGTCAGCAGGTGCCGCGGGTGCGACGGGTCCACCTCGAGTTTGCGCCGCAACTGCGCGGCGTAGACCCGCAGGTATCCCGTCTCGTTCGTGTAGGCGGGCCCCCACACCTCCAGCAACAGCTGCTCGCGTGACACGAGCCGTCCGCGGTTGCGGACCAGCACCTCGACGAGCGCCCATTCGGTGGGGCTGAGCCGCACCTCGACGCCGGTGCGCAGCACGCGGCGTCGGGCAAGGTCGATGGCCAGTTCCCCTGCCTCGACCACGGCCTCAGCGACGTCGCTGGGGGCGGCGCGGCGCACGGCTGCGCGCAGGCGGGCGAGGAGCTCGTTCATGGCGAAGGGCTTGGTCACGTAGTCGTCGGCGCCGGCGTCGAGGGCTTCGACCTTGTCCTCGCCGTGCTGCCGGGCGGACAGCACCACCACGGGCACCCGGCTCCAGCCGCGGATGCCGGCCAGCACGTCCAGGCCGCCGATGTCGGGCAGGCCCAGGTCGAGCAGCACCACGTCGGGCCGCCAGGACGCGGCGAGGTCCAGGGCGTGCGCGCCGTCGGTGGCGGTGGCGACCTCCCAGCCGTGGGCGCGCAGGTTGATGGCGAGGGCTCGGACCAGGCCGGGCTCGTCGTCCACCACGAGCACCCTCGAAGCGGTCATGCGGCCTCCTCAGCGCGCGGCACGGTCAGCACCATCGTCAGGCCGCCGCCGGGGGTGTCCTCGGCGGTGAGCTCGGCCCCCAGCGCGTCGGCCAGGCCTTGGGCCACGGCCAGTCCGAGTCCCAGGCCTCCGGGGGACGTGTCGCCGAGCCGCTGGAAGGGCTCGAACATCCGGTCCTTCTGCTCCTCGGAGAGCCCTGGCCCGCTGTCGATGACGCGCACTTCCACCGAGCGCCGCGTCGATGATCCGGCCACCCGCACCCGTGTCCCAGCGGGCGCGTGCCGGGCGGCGTTGCCGACGACGTTCGCGACCACCCGTTCGAGCAGGCCGGGGTCGGTGCGCACCAGCGGCAGGGTCTCCGGCACGTCCACGTCGAGCCGTGCGGGGTCGACGCCCTCGATGGCGAGCGGCACCACCTCGTCCAGGCTGGTGGGCCGCAGCACCGGCTTCAGGCCGCCCGCCTGCAGCCGGGACAGGTCCAGCAGGTTGTCGATGAGCCGCTCGAGCTGGGAGGTGGCGGTGTCCGCTGCGCCGACGAGCGCGGCGGTGTCGTCCTCGTCGAGGCGCACGTCCGGTGACCTGAGGCCGTCGACGGCGGCGCGGATCGTGGCCAGCGGTGTGCGCAGGTCGTGGGACACGGCGCCGAGCAGCGCGGACCTGGCCACGTCGGCCTGCTGCAGGGCGTGCACCCGGTCGGCCTCGGCGCGCAGCCTGCCGCGTTCCAGGACCGCGCCGGCCTGCGAGGCGAAGGCGTCGAGCACGCGCCGGTCGCTGGCGGGCAGCACCCGGCCCCGCAGGGCGAGCACGCGCGCGTCGTCGATCGCCACGACCGTCTGAGCGTCGTCGGGATGCAGTGCCGGACGGGCGCCGTCGGTGGCCAAGGC
>JAEWEI010000458.1 GCA_023389545.1 Actinomycetes bacterium
TGATGGGCTCGCCCGAGCAGGCGCTGCCCGTGGTCGAGGCGCTGGTGCTGCAGTCCGATGTCGTGAAGGTCAGCGACGAGGACCTCGCGTGGCTCCTGCCGGGCATCGCGCCCGCGGAGATCGCCGAGGAGTGGACGCGCCGCGGCCCGTCGCTCGTGGTGGTCACCCACGGCGGCAAGGGCGCGTTCGCGTCGACCAGCTCGGGCGCGCGCCTCATGGTGGCGGCGCCGACGGTGCAGGTCGCGGACACGGTGGGCGCCGGCGACTCGTTCATGTCCGGGCTCATCGACGGGCTCTGGAGCGCCGGGCTGGTGGGCGCCGAGCGCCGCGACGCGCTGCGCGACGTGCCCCCGGAGACGGTCGAGGCCATCCTGGAGCGGTGCGCCAGGATCGCGGCGATCACCGTCTCGCGGCCCGGCGCCAACCCGCCGACCGCAGCCGAGCTCGGCGAGGGCTGAGGCCCGTCGGCGGCTCCCATCGACGAAGGGGACGGTGCACTGCGATGACCGACGATGTCGAGGCGTACTTCGCGTCCGCGCCCGAGCCCCAGCGGACCACGCTGCTGGCCATGCGCGCCACGCTCGCCGAGCTGCTCCCCGAGGCGGTCGAGGCCCTCTCTTACGGGCTGCCGACGTTCAAGGTGGGCGGCAAGGGCGTGGCGGGGATCGGCTTCACCGCCCGGCACTGCCAGTACCTGCCGATGAGCGGCGACGTGACCACCACCCTGGCGGACCAGTTGACGGGGTACTCCACGTCCAAGGGCGCCGTACGGGTGCCGGCGGACGCGCCGCTCCCACGCGAGCTCCTCGCGGCACTCGTCGGGGCCCGGCTCGCGGAGATCGCGGCGAAGCGCTCCTGATCGGCAGGGCCCGCCTCGGAGTCGGCTAGCGCCCACCCCTGGCCTCGGCGAAGAGCCGGTAGAGCTCCACCTCGTGCTGCTCCCGTGCCTGGCTCTCGGTGTCGAAGACCATCATCGTCGCGCGCTCCGCGGTGTACGCGGGCCAGGGCAGCGCGGCGGCGCCGGGGTCCCCGGTCGCGGCGAAGGCGAGCAGCGCGTCCGACGCGGCCTGCGACATCGCCGCGAACTCGGCCTCTTGGCCGGCCACGATGTGCCCCATGAGCGCGTGGTTGCGGAACAGGAAGGGGATGTCGCCGCCGGTGTGCGGCGGAGTCACCCCGCCGAACACCGGGAGGTCCTGGGCGAAGACCGCGCCGTAGACGGGGGCGCCGCCCTGGGCTGCCTTCGCGGCGGCCACGGCGACGCGCGTGGAGCCGAAGAACCGGCCGTCCTCCATCCACAGCACGTCAGCGACAGGGTGGCCGGGGTAGGCGGTGGCGAACGCGTCGGTGATCGCCTCCGCGTGATCACCGAAGCGCTGCGCGATCATCTCGTCCACCCGGTCCTCGTCGAGGCCGGGCAGGTACGCGGCCGCCAGCGGGTCCTGCGGGTCCTGGATGACGTAGGACATGGCCCCCAGGTTGCTCGCGAACTCGCCCAGCACCGTCGTCACGATCAACGGCACGTCCTCGGCGAGGTCGGTGAACGCGCCGTCCGCGTCGAAGGACTCCTCGGGGAACGTGTCCCCGTCCACGACGGGGGCGGCGTCGAGGCCCGCCCGCTCGGCGGCCGCGAGGAGCTCGAGGTAGGGCAGTTCGACGAGGCCGGCGGGGCTCGCGACACCGGCCTCGTCGAGCAGGGACGCGGTCTGGGCCTGCGCGTCCGCCTGGCTCCGCCACATCGTCACCGCGCTCATCACCACGGCCCGGTCGATGAGCCCCTCGGCGGCGGGCATGCCCAGCAGCGTCAGGACCTTGCCCCCACCGCCGGACTGGCCCACGACCGTCACGCTCTGCGGGTCGCCGCCGAACTGCTCGATGTTCGCCTCGACCCATCGCAGCGCCGCGACCAGGTCGAGCTGCCCGAGGTTGCCCGAGCCCGCGTACTCCTCGCCGTACGCCGAGAGGTCGGTGTAGCCGAGCACGTTGAGGCGATGGTTCACGCTGACGAACACGGCCTCTCCCGCGGCGGCGAGGTTGCGCCCGTCGTAGAAATCGAGCTCGTTGGAGGCGCCGGTGGAGTACGCGCCGCCGTGGACCCACACGATGACGGGCTTGGCCGCCTCCGGGTCGAGCGAGGGGGTCCACACGTTCGCGTACAGGCAGTCCTCGTTCTGCGGGAGGTTGCCGCCGGAGAAGTTCACGAACTCCGTCAGGCTCACGGAGTCATTCGCCCCGGCAGGGCAGGTCGGCCCGTACACCAGGGCTGGTCGCACGCCGTCCCACTCGGGGACGCGCTCAGCCGGGCGGAACCGCTCCGCCTGGGCGTACCTGATCCCACGGAACGTGTGCACGCCGCGGTCGGTGTAGCCGAGCAGCCTGCCCCCGGCCACATCGACAAGTGCGGGCTCTGTCGCCTCGCTGGACGCCTGCGCGGTTGGCCCCGGGCCTGACATCGCCGTCGGTCCTGAGCCGGTCGCCGCGCACCCGGCCAACGTGAGCGCGACCAGCGCGACCAGCGCGGCCGTCAGGGCAGGCGTCAGGCGGGGCGAGCACGTCATCGGGATCCTCGGCGTTCTGTGCGGTCGAGTCGGCCGGGCGGGGCCGCCCCGAGCACAGCACATGGCGCGCGGCCCGAGTGCCGGGCGCACACGATCAGTCGCCTCGCTCCGACAACCTGTCGGTCGGGGCGCCTCCTGGGCGGCTGTCAGCGCGCGACGATCACGACCTGCTGCTCGTCGAGCTCGACGAGCGCCAGCAGGACGAGCGCCGACGTCCAGGACAACGGGGCCACCGCCGCCGGGCGGCCGTCCCACAGCACCTTCTCCGGCAGCGACCCCGCGTCGGTGCGGTGCGCGTCGAGCCAGTCGAGCCACGCGACCGCCTGATCGTCGTCGCCTGACGCGGCGGCGGTGAGGGCGAACAGCGCCGTCTGCGGCGTCCACGAGATGCCGTCCGAGCTCCACCCCTCCCCGGGCGCCAGCCCGCCTGCCGGACGGCGCATCCGCACCGCCGCCTGCTCCCAGGCCTCGACCACCGCGTCGTCGGCCGGGGCGAAGGGCGGCATGAGGAAGGTGACCGCCGCGTCGAGGAGCGTGCCCTCCGCGTGCCGCGGGTACCCGTGCGCCGCGAAGTCGCGTTGGACGGCGCCGTCCAGCAGCGCCTCGAGCACAGCGCCGCGGCGGGCGAGGTCGACGGCCCACTGACGCTCCGCGCCCACTGGGAGCTCCTCGACGAGGTCCTGCGCCGAGCGCACGCCCAGCAGCAGAGCGCCGATCGACCCGAGCGTGACCTGTGTCTCGCGGACCTCCCAGTAGTCGGGGCTCACCGCAGGCGACCCCGTGACGGGGTCCGTGACCGCCGCGATCGCGTCGACTGCGCGAGTGAGCGCGGGCCGCAGCTCGGCGAGCACCGCGGCGCGGGCCTCGTCCGACGGGTCGGAGTGCCGCAGCCACTCGGCCGCCGCCCACAGGAACCAGCCGTCCCCGTCGAGCTGGACGCCACGGCCGTCTGGCGGCAGCCCGCTGTCGCCGGGCAGGTAGCGGGCCTGGAACGTGCCGTCCTCCGACTGGAGGGCGGCGAGTCGCAGCAGGATGCGGGCCGCGTCCTCGGCGTGGCCAGTGCGGCTGAGCGCCACGGCGGCGAAACTCGCGTCACGGGGCCAGGTGTACCGCCAGGCGCCGTTCGGCGCGGCGAGCAGCGCGCCGTCCTCGAGCAGCAGCGTGTCGAGGTCCAGCAGCGCCTGCCGGGCCATGTCCTGGTACTGCTGGGGCCCGGGCACCACGCCCGCCGCGAGCCACCGGCGCTGGCCGTCCGCGAGCGCCACTGACTCCTGGTGTGCGGTGTCGCCCTCCCGGGTGAGCAGCACGTTGGTGCCCTCGAAGCGCTCGACCACGTCGTCCGCCCGCATGGTGACCACCCCGTCTGGGGTGAGCACCGCCGTCTGGGAGGTCAGCGAGCGCTCCGCGTAGGCCGGGCGCTCCGAGGGCGTTGGCGTGCCGGCGACCACGAGGGCCACGGCCAGTCCGCTGGCGGCCAGCAGGCGCCTGCTGGTCCGCCGCACGGGCGCGCGCCGGGCGGAGGCGTTGTCCGGCGCCGCCGGAGGCGTTGACTGGCTCCGTCGCCCGACCATGCGCGAACTGTACCGGCGCCCGTGCCGGCTTCCCGGGGCCTTCTGGTCCTAGGCCTCCGCGCTCGGGGACCACCCCTGACGTGCGAGGGCGCGCCGGTCAGGTCGCGGCGGAGAGCCGCGCGGCCGCACGCTCGAGCGCCGCCTTGCGGTCCTGCTCGTTCTGCTCGTCCAGGGCCCGCACCGCGTCCTCGTCGTAGGTGAGGTTCTCCCACGTCTCGGGGTCGAAGACGAGCATGCGCGCCGGGTCGAACCACAGGGGGTGCGAGTCGCCGTCGCGGACGCGCGACTCCGAGCTGAGGGCCGCGACGAGCTGGGTGCGCATGCTCTCCCCGTCGAGGTCCCGGTCCAGCTCGTCGAGCTTGGCGGCGACGTCGGGGTGGGTCTCGAACGGGATGTAGGCGTAGAGCTCGGAGCCCAGCCACTCGATCACGTCCACCACCGCGTCGAAGGTCACGCCCGCGTCGCGCTTGTGCTCCTCGAGCAGCGCGGCGTCGACGAAGTGGTCGGGCCGGATGCCGACGATCACGAGGCGCCGGTCGGCGAGCCGCTCGCGCAGCGCGGGGGTGATCGGCACGTCGGCGATCGGCAGGCGCAGCACGTCGCCCTCGACCTCGCCCGGCAGGAAGTTCATGGGCGGCGACCCGATGAACCCGGCGACGAACAGGTTGACGGGCTGCTCGTACAGGCCGCGTGGGCTGGCGATCTGCTGCAGCTCGCCCTTGCGGAGCACCGCGACCCGGTCGCCCAACGTCATGGCCTCCGTCTGATCGTGGGTGACGTACACGGTGGTGATGCCGAGCGAGCGCTGCAGCCGGGAGATCTCGGTGCGCATCTGCCCGCGCAGCTTCGCGTCGAGGTTCGACAGCGGCTCGTCGAACAGGAACGCGCGCGCGTCGCGCACGATCGCCCGGCCCATCGCCACCCGCTGCCGCTGCCCGCCCGACAGGTTCGCCGGCTTGCGGTCCAGGTGGTCCTGCAGCTCGAGGGTCTCGGCGGCGAACTGCACCTTCTCGCGGATCTGCTCCTCGGTGAACTGCCCGCGCTCGAGGCGCAGCGGGAACGCGATGTTCTCGAACACCGTCAGGTGCGGGTACAGCGCGTAGTTCTGGAAGACCATCGCCAGGCGGCGTTTGCGGGGCGCCTCCTCGTTGACGCGCTCGCCATCGATGAGCAGGTCCCCCGACGTGATGTCCTCGAGTCCCACGATCATCCGCAGCAGCGTCGACTTCCCGCAGCCGGACGGCCCGACGAGGATGACGAATTCGCCCTCGGCGATGTCCAGGCTCACGCCCTTCACAGCGAGGTAGCCGTCGCCGTACACCTTGACGATGTCCTTGAGGGTGATGGAGGCCATGTGCTTCTCCTCGGGAGGGGTGGGCGGCGTCAGCCCTTGACGGCGCCCTGGGTCAGTCCGGCGACGATCTGCCGCTGGAACAACAGGACGAGGATGACGACGGGGATGGTGACGACCACCGCGGCGGCGGAGATCGCTCCGGTCGGCTCCTCGAACTGCGAGGCGCCGGTGAAGAACGCGAGGGCTGCCGGCACGGGGCGGGCCCGGTCGGTGGACGTCAACGAGATGCCGTAGACGAAGTCGTTCCAGGCGATGAAGAACGCGATCAGCGCCGTGGTGAAGACCCCCGGGGCGGCCAGCGGCACGATCGCCTTGCGGAACGCCTGCCAGCTCGTGGCGCCGTCCACCTGCGCGGCCTGCTCCAGCTCCCAGGGGATCTGCCGGAAGAACGCCGCGAGCGTCCAGATGGAGATCGGCAGCGTCAGCGACAGGTACGGGATGATCAGGCCGAGCCACGTGTCGTAGAGGCCGATGTTGCGCCACAGGTTGAACAGCGGCGTGACGATCGAGATGGCCGGGAAGATCGACACCCCGAGCGCGGCGGTGAGGATGAGCCGCTTGCCGGGGAAGTCGAGCCGGCCGATGGCATACGCCGCGAGGGTCGCCAGCACCACCGCGATGGCCGTGGCGATCAGCGAGATGCCGATCGAGTTGCGCAGCGCCGACAGGAACAGGGTCTTGGCGTCGCCCACGAGGATCTGCTCGTAGTTGCTGGTGGTCCAGGTCTTCGGCCAGAACAGCCCGAGGTTGAGCTGGCTGGGCAGCTTGAACGACGTCGCGAAGATCGACACCACGGGGAACAGCGCCCACAGCAGCACCAGCACCGTGATCACGGCCCACCAGAAGCGTTGGCGACCCGTCAGCGTCCCGGTCATCGCTACTCCCCTCTCGCGCTGGCGAGGTCGACCTTGAAGAGCTTGATCGCGACCCAGCAGATGAGGATCACGCACAGGAACAGCAGCACGGAGATCGCGGAGCCGAGCCCGATCTCGAGCCGGCCGATCGACGTCTTGTAGGCCAGCAGGGACAGCACGGTGGTGCCGTTGGCGCCGTTGGTCATGATGAACACGTTGTCGAAGATGCGGAACGCGTCCAGGGCCCGGAACAGGACGGCCACCATGATCGCGGCCTTCATGTTGGGGATGATCACCCGCCGGAACCTCTGCCACGCGGTGGCGCCGTCCACCTCGGCCGCCTCCTCGAGGTCGCCGGGCACCTGCGCCAGCCCGGAGAGCAGCAGCAGCGAGATGAACGGCGTCGTCTTCCAGATCTCGGAGGCGATGATCACGAACAGGCTGGTGCCGGTCTGCGCGAACCAGTTGAGGTCCGGGGAGATGCCCGGCACCCAGTCGAACCAGTGGTTGACGTAGCCGGAGTTGATGTCGAACGCGTAGAACCACGCGAACGCCGAGACGACGGTGATGATCCCGTACGGGACCAGGATCGCGGTGCGCAGCAGGCCCCGCAGGCGGCGGATCGCGCGGTGCATCACCAGGGCCAGCGCGAAGCCGAGGATCAGCTCCACGATGACCGTGACCACGGTGATGAACAGCGTGACGCCCACCGACTGCCAGAACAGCCCGTCGCGCAGGATGACCCAGTAGTTCTCGAACCAGATGAACGCCTTGTCGTCGGGCGTCGTCAGCCGGTACCTGAACAGCGAGTCGTAGAACGCCTGCAGGATCGGGTACAGCGTGACGGCCAGCATGATGACGAACGCCGGGCCGGCCAGGTACCAGCCGAGCCGCGCCTCCGCCTTGGCGCGGTCGCTGTGCGCGGCCTTCGCCTGCTGCGCCGCGTCGGTGGCGCCGGGCTCCCGGTGCCGGCCGCGCTCACGTGTCGCATCGGTGCTCACAGGAGTCGCTCCCCTCGCAGCACGGCCGTGATGAAGTCCGTCGACCGCCGGGGCGTCGTGTCGGGGTCGACCGACGACGGCGGGTGCCAGGTCTCCTGCAAGCCGATGGAGACGTCGTTGTAGTACGGCGTCTGGGGCCGTGGGACTGCCTGCTCGAGCGACTCGCGGATGACGGGCGCCATCGGGTAGGCCTCGAGCACTGCGGCGTCGGTGTAGGCGGCGGTGTTCGACGCCGGGTTGCCGTTGGTGGCGAAGTAGAAGGCCTGGTGCTCGGGCGTCACGATGCACTCCGCCGCCTGGTACGCCAGGTCGGTGTGCTTGCTGAACGCCCCGACCCCCAGGTTGATGCCGCCGTAGGGCGTGCCGGCCGGGGTGGCGGCGTCCACGCGCGGGTACAGGGCCCAGCCGATGTCGTCGAGCAGCGCCTGGTCCAGCGTGCCGTCCTCGACGCCCGCCTTGGTGGCCGACCAGACGAACGGCCAGTTCACCATGAACGAGCCCTGGTCTCCCTGGAACACGGACAGTCCGGCGTTCTCGTCCTCGGTGGGCAGCCCGGGCCCGCCGAGGCCCTCCTTGCCGATGGTGCCGATGATGCGCGCCGCCTCCCGGCCCGCGTCGGACTCCAAGCCCAGCTCGAGGTCCTGCGCGTCCGCGGTGGGGTTCACCACGATCTCCCCGCCCGCCGAGGCGACCAGGGCGTTGATCCACACCGTGAGCGACTCGGCCTTCGTGCCCTGGACGGCCAGGTACACGTCCTGGGTGCGCACCGCGTCGATGAGCTGGTCCCACGTCACGGGCTGCGTCATGTCGAGCCCGGCGGCCTGGGCCACCGACTTCCGGTACCAGAGCAGCTGGGTGTTCGCCCAGAACGGCACGGTGACGAGCTCGTCCTTCCAGGTGGCGCCCGCGAGCGCGCCGGCCACGACGTCCTGGCTCACCCGGTCCTTGACGTCGTCCGGCATCGGCGCCAGGAAGCCGGGCTCGGCCAGTTCCGGGATGAACGGCGGGTCCAGGCTCATCAGGTCGATCGAGGAGTCCTTCGCCGCGAGCCGCCGTGCGAGCTGCTCGCGCTGCGAGCTCGCGTCGCGGGGCAGCACCGACACCTCGATCGAGTACGCCCCGTCGGCAGCCTCGGTGCACTCCTGGGCGATCTGCGCTTGCCCGCCGTCGTCCGGGTTGATGTACCACGTGAGCGTCGGCGCGCTGGAGCCGGAGTCCCCACACGCCGCAAGCCCTCCGACGACCGCGATCGCGACCGCCGTGCTGACCAGCCTCGTTCGTCGTCGCACGCTGCCCCCCCGCTGCTGCGCGGCAATGAACTCAAGGACTACACCCCGGTTTGTCCCCGTGCCACTCGGGCGCGAATGGGCCCACGGGGACCACAATGCGGTCGCGATCCGGGACGTTCGGCCTGTGCTGCCACGATGTCGCCATGTCTCGACCCGCCACCCCAGCCCAGGCATGGTCCGCGCTGCTCGCCGGAAACGACAGGTTCGTGCGCGACGAGATGGCGCACCCGTCCCAAGGCATCGACAGACGCGCGGAGCTGAGCGCCTCGCAGGCGCCCTTCGCGGTGATCTTCGGGTGCTCGGACAGCCGGGTCGCCGCCGAGATCATCTTCGACCAGGGCCTCGGCGACGTGTTCGTGGTGCGCACCGCCGGCCACGTGCTCGACACGACCGTCATCGGGTCCATCGAGTACGGCGTCGACGTGCTGGGCGCCTCGCTCGTGGTGGTCCTCGGGCACGACAGCTGCGGCGCGGTCGCCGCCGCCACCACGGCGCTGACCACGGGTGTCGTGCCGGACGGGTTCGTGCGCGCCATCGTCGACCGCGTCATCCCCTCCATCGTGTCGCTGACGGGCGCGGCGGACGGCCCTGGGCTGGCCACCGTCTCCGCCGAGCAGCTCGGCCACGAGCACGTACGCCACACGGTGCAGATGCTGGAGAGCTACTCGCGCTCGCTCGCGGCCGCGGTGGCGGAGGGCCGGTGCGCGATCGTGGGCGTCGAGTACACCCTCGCGGACGGCCGGGTGCACCTGTCGGGGCACGTCGGCGACCTGGCAGAGGACGTCGCGCCAGGCCAGTGAGAAGATGCGCGCATGAGTGAGCACGCCAATGACGCCGCCGCC
Organism: Actinomycetes bacterium; assembly: GCA_023389545.1. GTDB lineage: Bacteria > Actinomycetota > Actinomycetes > Actinomycetales > Cellulomonadaceae > Cellulomonas_A. Next base: position 9,470 of record JAEWEI010000458.1, read on the forward strand.
CCCATGACCGCCCCTGCCGACGGGTTCCGCATCGAGCACGACACGATGGGCGAGGTCCTCGTCCCCGCTGACGCCCTGTACCGGGCTCAGACCCAGCGGGCCGTCGAGAACTTCCCCATCTCCGGCACGCGCCTCGAGCGCAGCCACATCGAGGCCCTGGCCAGGATCAAGAAGGCCGCGGCCCTCGCCAACGCCGAGCTGGGGGTGCTGGACGCCGAGGTCGCGGCGGCCATCGCCGCCGCCGCCGACGAGGTGGCGTCGGGCGCCCACGACGCGCACTTCCCGATCGACGTGTTCCAGACGGGATCTGGCACGTCCTCCAACATGAACACCAATGAGGTGCTGGCCACGCTGGCCTCGGCCCGCCTGGGCCGGCCGGTGCACCCGAACGACCACGTCAACGCCTCGCAGTCCTCCAATGACGTGTTCCCGACGTCCGTGCACGTCGCTGCCACGGCCGGCGTCGTCCGCGACCTCATCCCCGCGCTGGAGCACCTGGCCGGCGCGCTCGAGGCGAAGGCCGAGCAGTTCGCCACCGTCGTGAAGTCGGGTCGCACGCACCTCATGGACGCCACGCCCGTGACCCTCGGCCAGGAGTTCGGCGGCTACGCCGCGGCGATCCGCTACGGGGTCGAGCGCCTCCAGGCCGCCCTGCCGCGCGCCGCAGAGGTGCCGCTCGGCGGGACGGCCGTCGGCACCGGCATCAACACCCCGGCGGGCTTCCCGCAGCGGGTGATCACCCTGCTGCGCGAGGACACCGGGCTGCCGCTGACCGAGGCCCGCGACCACTTCGAGGCGCAGAGCGCGCGCGACGGGCTGGTCGAGCTGTCCGGGGCGCTGCGCGCCATCGCGGTGAGCCTGACGAAGATCTGCAACGACCTGCGCTGGATGGGATCGGGCCCCAACACGGGCCTCGGGGAGATCTTCATCCCCGACCTGCAGCCCGGCTCGTCGATCATGCCCGGCAAGGTCAACCCGGTGATCCCCGAGGCGGTGCTCATGGTGGCCGCGCGCGTCATCGGCAACGACGCGACGGTCGCCTGGGCCGGCGCGAGCGGGTCGTTCGAGCTCAACGTGCAGATCCCTGTGATCGCGCTAGGGGTCCTGGAGTCGATCCGGCTGCTCGCGAACGCCTCGACGCTCCTCGCCGACAAGACCGTGTCCGGCATCGAGGCGAACGTCGAGCGGGCCCGGGCGCTCGCGGAGTCCTCCCCGTCGATCGTGACGCCGCTGAACCGGGTGATCGGCTACGAGGCCGCCGCGAAGATCGCCAAGCACTCGGTCAAGCACGGCCTGACCGTGCGCGAGGCCGTGGTGGACCTCGGCTACGTGGAGCGGGGAGAGGTCACCGAGGAGCAGCTCGACGCGGCGCTCGACGTGCTCGCGATGACGCGTCCGCCGCACATCTGACCTGCCTGCCGCCCAACGTTCCACGAGGGCCGTTCGTCGGCCCGATCACGGCCGCGTAACGATCTCCAGGCGCGTCGGCGAACGGCGCGGAAACGCTCCCACCCCCGGTGTCCCGGCGGTTAGATTCGGGCGCCCGCCACCCATTGGCGGGCGCCCGAATGCACACGAGGGCGAGTGCGACGTCAGGGGATCACAGTGCGGTGGGCGACCCGGATCGTGCTGCGACGGGCAGCGACGCAACGGACCGTGCTCGCGGCGGTGCTGGCGGTCGCGATGGTGGGAGCGGGCCTGATCGGGGCCTTCACGCTGCTGTTCTCGGCGAGCGACGACCGTGCGGTGGCCGCCGACCTCGCCCGGCGCCCGATGTCCGAGCTGGAGCTCGCGACAGTCGTCTCGGTGGGCGCCTACGACAACGCCGAGGCCATCGACTCCGCCGCTGCGGCGCTCGAGGCCACTGTCGGGGACGTGCCCGCCACCCGGCATGAGTGGCTGTTCTCGGGCGCCTACCGGCAGCCCTCGGCCACGCCTGGCGAGCCCGACGTCGCCGTGCTCCTCGGATCGATCGACGCCACCGCCGAGGGCGCCCGGCTCCTCGCCGGCGCGTGGCCACAGGACGGCCCCGGCGACCGCATCGAGGTCGCCATCCCGCAGGTCCTCGCCGACGACCTCGACTGGTCGCCCGGCCACGTGGCGCCGCTGCGGGCCTTCACGTCGAGCTCCGCCGTCGAGGTGGTCGTCGTGGGCGTGTACGAGCCCGTGCAGGCCGCGTTCTGGTCCAGGGACCCGTTCTCCGGCAGGTCCGTGAACCGGGCGTACCCCGTGCCCGGCTCCTGGGGCAACGCCCTCACTGTCGGCTACGGCCCGCTGCTCGCCACCCCGACGGCCCTGCGCGCGCCCCAGGTGGACCTGGACACGGCGCACATCGTCCTGCGGCCCGACGTCGTCAGCGTGGACGCCTCCACCCTCGCCGGGCTGCGCGTCCGGCTCGACGACGCGCGTGTGGACCTCGCCAAGGCCACGGGCGCCAAGGCACAGAGCGCCACCTTCACGAGCCAGCTGGCCGGGAGCCTCGACAGCGCCCGCGCCGGCCTCGCCGTCACCCGGGTGGCCCTGATCGTGCTGAGCCTGATGCTCCTGGCGCTCACCGCGAGTGTGCTGCAACTCAGCGCCCGGCTCCTCACCGAGCGGCGCACCGGCGAGGAGGCGCTGCTCGCGTCCCGGGGCGCGTCTCGGGCCCAGCTCGTGGGGCTGGGCGCGCTCGAGGCCGCAGGGGTGGCCGCGCTGACGGCGGCGACGGCGCCGTGGATCGCCCGCGGCGTGTACCGGCTCCTCGCGGGCGAGTCGTCATTCGCGGCCGCGGGCCTGCCCACCGACCAGGGCGCCCCCGCCCTGCTGTGGCTCGCGTGCGCCGCCGCCGCGACGCTCTTCGGCGTGGTGCTGGTGGCGCCGCTGTTGCGCCGCACCACCAGCGTGGTGGACGCGGAGCAGGGCCAGGTGCGCCAGGACCGGCGCACGGTGATGACCCGGTCCGGGATCGACGTGGCGCTCGTCGTGCTCGCCGTGATCGCCTACCTCCAGCTGCGCCAGTACCGCTCCCCCGTGCTCCGCACGGGCGGCGTGGACCCGGTGCTCGTGGTGGGCCCGGCGCTGTTCCTGCTCGCCGGAGCCGCGATCGCGTTACGGGTGCTGCCCCTCGTCGCGGCAGCCGCCGAGCGTCGGGCCGGGCGCAGCCGCTCCCTCGCGGCGCCGCTCGCGGCCTGGGAGGTGGGCCGCCGCCCCCGACGGGCCACCGGCGCCGTGCTCGTCCTCACGCTGGCCGTCGCCGTGGGCGCCTTCGCGCAGTCCTTCCAGGCCACCTGGGCGCTCTCGCAGACGGAGCAGGCCGCTGCCCGGGTCGGGACGGACGTGCGCGTGGACCGGCTGCCCCTCAGCCCCCTGGAGCAGTCGAACGTCATCGCCGGGCTGGACGGGGCCTCGGCGGCCTCGCCCGTGGCGTCCAGGTCCGTGGCGCTGGGCAGCCGCGTGGACATGGGCGTCTTGGACGGCAAGTCGAGCACCGTCCACTTGCTGGCCCTCGACGCCGCGCAGGCCCCAGCCCTGGTCCGTGGACGCGAGGACCCGTCAGGCTGGCCGGACCTCCTGCGCCCCGACAACGTGTCCCCGGACGTCGGCGCCCCCCTTCCACCTGGGACCACGGGCTTCGCGCTGACCGTCACCGGCGAGGGCGCGCCGGACCTCGGCCCGGTGGGGCTTCGCCTGCGCGTGCTCGTCCAGGACGCGCACGGCATCATCACGGCACGCGGCCCCGACAACCTGGTGCGACTCGACGGGGAACCCCAAGAGGTCTCCATCTCCCTGGTGGACAAGGACGCCCGGCTCGCGGAGCCGCTGTCCGTGATCGGCGTCAGCGGACAGCTCTTCGCCCGCTCCGGGTCCGACTACGACTTCACCGTGTCGATCAGCCAGGGCGCGGCCTTCGAGGTCGAGCTCGCCGCGCCCCGGGCGATCGACCGCCAGGGCGCGGAGAAGCCGACCGGGTTCGACGGCGGCGACTGGACCGCGCGCACCCGTCCCGACGCGTTCCAGTCGACAGTGGGAATCGCCGTCTCGGGCGGTCAGGGCACGGAGCCGCTCATCGTCCGAGAGGAGGGCTCGGACCTGCCGAGCGGGTTCGGCGACGCGGGATTCGTCGCCACGGTCCTCGCCGACGTCATCGAGGCCCCCGCCATCGCCTCGGCGCAGTTGCTCGCCGAGACTGGCCTCGAGGTTGGCGACACCGCCGCGGTGATGGTGGGCGGGATGCCCGTGACCGCCGTGATCGCGGACGCGGCGCCAGATCTGCCGTCGGCGCCCGGTCGCCAAGCCCTGCTGATGGACCGGACCACGCTCACCCACCTCCTGGCCAGGGCCGGGTTCGACGAGAACCTGGTGGACGAGTGGTGGCTCGAGGCCGCCGACGCCGACGCCGGGCCACTGGTCGAGCGGATCCGCGAGGTCCACGGTGGCGCCGCGGTCAGCCGGGTCCAGGTCGAGGACGACCTCGCCCGCGGGCCCTTGCGAGTGGCGGTGACGGCGTCGCTCCTGCTGATCAGCCTGGCCGCCGTCGTCCTCGCCGTCGTGGGCCTGACCATGAGCGCGACCGTCTCGGTGCGGCAGCGCCGCTTGGAGCTGGCGCGGCTCCAGGCGCTGGGCGCGGCGCGTGCGACGCTGGTCCGGTCGGTGGTGGTCGAACACGCCCTGCTGGTCGTGCTGGGCGTCGCCGCCGGCGGCACGCTCGGCGCGTTCCTCGCCCGGCTCGTGGCGCCGCTCCTCACGCTCGGCGCCGACGGCAGGCCGCCCCGGCCCGCGGCGCTGCTGGTGTGGGACTGGCCGAGCCAGGGCGTGCTGCTGCTGGGCGTCGTGACGCTGACCGGCGCCGCCGTCACACTCACCGCCTCCACGCTGATGCGCCGCGCCTCTGCCGAGCTCCTGCGACTGGGGGACGACCGATGACCTCACCGACCACACCCGCCACGCGCTGGTCCGGGCTGACGCGCGCCGTCCGGGCCACCGTCGGCGGCGCGGCCCTGGTGGCGCGTCGGCGCGCCCGATCCGACCGCGGCCTGATCGCCGGCCAGCTGCTGCTCGTCACTGTGCTGTGCTTCCTGACGCTCAGCGGCCCGCGCCTGCTCGCCGCGGGCGCGGACGCCGGTTTGCAGGGGGCCGCGGAACGCGCCGGGACGGCCGCCGATGTGGTCGCCCGGCTGCCCGTCTCCGTCAAGGACGCCTTCCCGGTCAAGCGGCCGAGCGACGCGGCGAGCCGGCTGCGCACCGCAGTGGCCCGGATGGACGAGGCACTGGCCCCCGAGCTCGGCGCGGTGACCGGCCCGCCCCGGGCCACGTTCTCCGCGCACACGGCTGTGGCCCTGCACGGGGAGCAGTCCATCGCCCAGTACTCCTGGTGGTCGAGCCAGGATCCGGCCGACGTGCGGTGGGTGGACGGCGGCGCCCCCTCCGCCCCACCGGAGCCGGAGGGCGGCGAGGACGGCGAGGGCGGGGAGCCTGACGGGCCGCGTCGCATCGAGGTCGCCGTCTCCCAGCACAACGCGCAGTCGCTCGGCCTGCAGGTGGGTCACGAGGCACCCGTGGTGCGCGGCACCCAGGGCGAGGCGGTGCTGGTGGTCTCGGGGATCTTCGACGCCACGGGAGCCACCGACCCGGGCTGGGCCGCGGCGGACGCGCTCCTGGAGTCGCGGACCACCCTGGGCGCAGACCCCCAGACGGTGTTCGGGGTGATGGTGGGCGACCACTCGCTGCCCGACGCCGCGCTCGCGGTGCTCGGCCCCGCCCAGACCCTCGAGGTGCGGTTCCCGCTGCTCAGCGACGAGCTGCGCAGCGATCAGGCGGCGGCGCTCTCGACGTCGTTGGCCAAGACGATCCTGGACACGACACACCTGCAGACCCGCTACGGCACGCCCGCCGTGAGCACCGCCCTCACCGGGGTGCTGCCCGAGTTCCAGCTCCAGCTGCGCGGCGCGCAGGCGCAGGCGTACGTGGTGCTCGCGGGCATCGTGCTCGTCGGGGCCCTCGCCCTGCTGCTCGCCGCCAGGCTCGTGCTGGAGCGCCGCAGGCCCGTGCTGGTGGCCGAGCGCGCACGCGGCGCCTCTGTGGCCTCTGTCATGCTCCGCCTCGGCGTCGAGTCCGCGCCCCTCGCCGCCCTCGGCCTGGCCCTGGGACTGCTCGCGGCAGCCCCCGTGGCGCGCGACGCCGCCTGGACGTGGTGGCCGGCGCTGCTCGTCGCCGGGGTGGCCGCGAGCGCTGTCCCTGTCGGCGGAGGGCTCCTCGTGGCCCGCGCCTGGGGTGGCCGCCAGGTCCCCGCGAACCGCAGCGACCGCGAGCGCCTCGCCAGCAGGCGTCGCACCCGGCGCGTCGTTGCCGAGGCCGCGGTGGTGCTG